>DAOLDN010000449.1:0-3420 GCA_035327385.1 Verrucomicrobiota bacterium
GTGCCAAGATACGGCGCAGCGGAGTCCGTGTGTTGCAGGGATGTTGAGGAACTGACGGGCAATGTGACCAGACCTGCCCAGTCCGGCAGGTTGGTGCTCGCGTCAATGCGATAGTTGATGCCCGTGGGCGCGTTGAGCGACAGGGCGACCTCGTTGTTGGTCAGACGCTGGAGGGTGGTGAACTGGATTGAGTCCTGTGCCTGCAAAGTGAAGGACAGACCGAGGCATAGCCCGGACAGGCAATGGCACACAGGCATTTTGGGACGCGGCAGTTTCATGGGCGGTTGACGGGTTGTATGTCACCCAAAACGGGGCAGTGACAAGGGTTATCTCATGGTGAGACGCAGCGCAGGGCCGGTCGGTTCCAAGGTTTTGCGACTGGTGTTTGCCGGGCGCATGGATACGCTGTTTATCAGGAATGAAGCAGAAATTTGACAGCATTGAATCCGTCATTGCGGATGTCCGGCGCGGGAAGATGGTCATCGTCGTGGACGACGCCGACCGCGAGAACGAGGGCGACCTGATCATGGCCGCGCAACATGTCACACCCGCCGCCATCAATTTCATGGCCAAGCACGGGCGCGGTTTGATCTGCGTGCCCACGACCAACGAACGGTTGCAGCAACTGGGAGTGGAGCGGATGGTGCGCCAAAATCGCGAGGTGTTCAAAACGGATTTCCAGGTCAGCGTGGACGCGGCGCGCGGCATTTCCACGGGCATCAGCGCCGCTGACCGCGCAAAGACGATCCAGATCATGGCCGACCCGACTGCCGTGCCGCACGATCTCGTCCAGCCGGGGCACGTTTTTCCATTGCGATCAAAGGCCGGCGGCGTTTTGCAGCGCGCGGGTCACACCGAGGCCGCAGTGGATTTGACGGTGCTGGCGGATTGCAGGCCCATCGGCGTGATCTGCGAAATCATGAACGACGACGGCTCGATGGCGCGGCTGCCGCAGTTGTTGAAGTTCGCCAAACGTCATCGGCTGAAGATCTGCACGATGGCGGACCTGATCCAGTTCCGTCGCACGCGTGAAAAACTGGTGGAGTGTGTCGAGAAGGTGAAGCTGCCGACGGATCACGGCGAATTCGACCTGCACCTGTATCGCTCCAAAACGGACGGGCAGCATCATCTGGCGCTGGTGCGCCGCGATGTTTCCGGCAGGAAGAACGTTCTGGTGCGAGTCCACAGCGAATGTCTCACGGGCGACGTGTTCGGATCGTGCCGTTGCGATTGCGGCCCGCAACTGCATCAGGCGATGCGGCAGGTTTCCGAGGAAGGTCGCGGCGTGATTCTTTACATGCGGCAGGAGGGGCGCGGCATCGGTTTGCCGGCGAAGATCAAGGCTTACAAACTTCAGGAACAGGGCTACGACACGGTCGAGGCGAACCAGAAACTGGGCTACGGAATGGACCTGCGCGAATACGGCATCGGCGCTCAAATTCTCGTTGATCTTGGCTTGAAAACCATCCGGTTGCTGACGAACAATCCCCGGAAGATTGTCGGCCTCGACGGCTACGGTTTGAAGATCGTGCAACAGGTCCCGATCCGCACGAAACCCAATCCGCACAACGAGCGTTACCTGAAAACGAAACGCAAGAAGATGGGACACCTGCTGTGAAATTCTGATTTACGATTTACGAGTCTGTCCGATGCTGAAGCGAGTCCAAAAACCAAAGGTATCCAAACAAGGCGGCACGTTCGCAATCGTGGCGTCGCGTTACAACACGGAGTACGTGGA
This sequence comes from Verrucomicrobiota bacterium, assembly GCA_035327385.1. GTDB lineage: Bacteria > Verrucomicrobiota > Verrucomicrobiia > Limisphaerales > JADLHS01 > DAOLDN01. Next base: position 1,739 of record DAOLDN010000449.1, read on the forward strand.
CGCCATGCTGCACGCGGCTCGGGAAACATTGCTGGCGGCCGGCGCGCATGTGCGCGTCGTACGGGTGCCGGGAGCGTTTGAAATACCGGCAGTGGCCGCGAGACTGGCGAGCCGCAAGGCCAGGCCGTATTCGGCCATCATCTGCCTTGGAGTGATTTTTCAGGGTGAAACCAGCCACGCGCAACACGTGGGCTGGGGTGTGACGCACGCGCTGGCGCAAATCCAGGTGCAACAGCGTCTGCCCGTGATCCACGGAGTGTTCGTGTTCGACAAGGTGAAGCACGCGCGCGTCCGTTGTCTGGGAGCGAAGCACAATCGCGGGACTGAAGCGGCGCAGACGGCATTGGAAATGGCCCGGGTGATGTCCGCGCTGGCGTGACGTCCTCTTTTTTCAAAACCCCGGACACGTCCGCCTTTTTGCTCTCGCGGAGATGTTGTGTTTGCGTAGAATCGGTCCATGAACTGCAAATCCCTGTTGTGTTGCGCCGCCGCGACGTTCGCAGCCCTGATCCTTGCCGGTTGTTCGAGCCTGAAAAAATCCTCCTCTGAAGGCAGCCTCACGTTGCCCTCCAAAATCTGTCCGCTAACTCTGGACGGATTGTTCTATGAAACGCGCTCCGGTCGCACTTCGATTCCAGCGGCCATGTTTGTTTCCGCGCAAAACGGCGGCGAGGCACAGGCGCGGATGCCCGAGGGTCGAGTCGTCACCATCTCCGTCAAACCCGACGGTGACGATTTCACGGTGAAATTGAGCGCCGCTCCGGACAAGGACATCGTGAAGTGGGGACTGGCTGTGGCTGCGACTCCGGACGAATATTTCACGGGCATCATGGAACGCGTCGTGGACGGCCCTCAACAGGCGTCCTGGGCCACGAACATCACCGCAGCCATGAACCTTCGCGGTCAGAAGGTTGACATGATCCTCAAGCCCACCACGTCGGTGTATGCGCCCTTTTATCTTTCCTCGCGGGGTTATGCGGCGTTCGCAAAGACCGACTGGCCCGGCTTCTACGATTTTTGCTCCAGCGATTCGCGGCGTGTGAAGATCGAATTTGAAGGGCCGTCCTTCGAGATCAAATTCTTCACCGCGACGCATCCCGCCGAACTGGTGAAGGCGCACGCGCTGGAAGCCGGGCCGCCGTTCATGCCGCCCAAATGGATGTTCACCCCGTGGCGCTGGCGCGACGAGCACAAGCAGCGCACCGAGTATTACGACGGCACGCCGGTGACCGGGCCGTTCAACTCCGAGATCATGGAGGACGTGCTGATGATGAAGGCGTTCGGGATTCCCTGCGGCGTGTACTGGGTGGACCGGCCGTGGGGGCCGGGCAAGAACGGCTGTGACGACTTCGAGATTGATGAACAGCGACTGCCGCATTTTGCCGACACCATCAAATGGCTCGGCGAACAGGACACGAAAATGGTCATGTGGATCGCCCCGTTCTTCCAGGGCGAAATGGAAACCAGCGCGCTGGCCAGGGGCTGGACGCTCGCCAGCGCCGGACAGAAACCGACGCGCAACAATTATCCGATGGTGGATTTCACCAATCCCGAAGCGAAGAAATACTGGCAGGACGGCGTCGCAAAGTTTTTGAAGATGGGCGTCGCGGGATTCAAGCTGGACCGCGCCGAGGAACAGATACCGGAGAAGGGCGATTATTTCGTGTTCGACGAACGTTCCA
>DAOLDN010000450.1:0-3406 GCA_035327385.1 Verrucomicrobiota bacterium
CCTTTCTACCACTCCCCCACAAAAATTACCCCCTCAAATTTTGATATGCGCCCTTGGCGGAGTCGGACTAGATTCTGGTGGAGACATTTCGTTGGCTGGGCAATACGCTGGTGCTACTTTCAGTTCAAGTGACTTGGAAATCGCATTTCACATTGCGGTCAATCAACTCCAACTTCGCGCGAGCTATCTCAACGCCAATGCAGTCATCGCGTTCCGCTACGACATTGATTTTGATTCACACGCAAATGTTTTGAATTTCATGGCGACTGCTTTTGGCACTGCTGTCCGACTCACCTGAATTATGGTGCGCGGCGTTCACGCCGCTTTCCGGTCCGAATTGAAATTGCCGACCCCTTCGGCCTTCGCCCGCAGAAGCGACACATTGGACTTGAAACTCCGCCGTCGCCGAAGCATTTTTCAGCCATGCGTAAAGTTGCCCAAATCGAAGCTCAACTTGAAAATCTCTCGCAGGCCGAATTGCTGGAAGTTCGCGATTGGCTCGACGACATGATTGAGGACGATCTGGAATTCACACCGGAATTCGAGGCCGCCGTCCAAAAATCCGAGCGCGAAATGGAATCTGGAATCCGTCCGCGCGAGCGCCAGCCGTGAGCTTAATGCGCGCGGCTCTACAAATCTGTTACACCCCGTTTGATTCCGCTTTTTCCAAACTGCCGCCTCATGTCCGCGCTCGCATCGAAGTGAAGGTTGACGAGATGGGATTGCGGCTGAAAAAGTTTCCTCACCATCGGCTGAAGGGCCACGATCGTTACCGTCTGCGAGTCGGAGATTTTCGAATCATCTACACCTTCGATACGGAGCGGAATATCATCCACTTGCTTGGTGTCGGTCATCGAAGGGAAATTTACCGCGGCCTCTGAGATGGCGCGGCGTTCACGCCGCTTCCCTGTCCGAATTAAAATTGCCGTCCCATTTGGTTTCGCCTGCTGAACTGACCCGCAAAATCACGCGTCCCCCAAAGCGCCAGAGGGCTGGCGCACTCCAAGACGCTGTCGCGTTCACCGGGATTGCCGTTTTGCGCGACAGCGTCCTGGAGTGCGGTGGCGCTCCACCGCTGTTCGCCCGACAAACAGATTCGCACCCATGCCGCCAGTTTTATCTTTGCGCCTTCACGTCTTTGCGTTGAAATTCCTGCGTGCCTGCGACAGAAGCCATTCGCAAAAAGTTGAGCCAGATCCCGCACAAACCGGGCGTGTATCTGCACAAGGACCGTTTCGGCACGGTCATTTACGTGGGCAAGGCCCGCGATTTGCGCAAGCGCGTGGGCCAGTATTTCCATCCTTCACGCCGCATGGGCTGGGATTTGAAGTTCAACGCCCTGGTCGAGGCCATCCATGATTTCGACGTTCACGTGGTCCGCAGCGAACCGGAGGCGTTGTTGCTGGAGAGCAAGTTGATCAAGGAATTTCATCCGCGTTACAACGTCAGTTTCCGCGACGACAAACGTTTCCTGATGCTCAAGGTGAATCTGAACGATCCGATCCCGAACTTCGCCTTCACACGGCTGCGCAAGGACGACGGCGCGCGATACTTCGGGCCGTTCTCCAATTCCGGCGCGTTGCGCAACACGCTGGCGCTGGTGCGGCGACAGTTCAACCTGCGCGGTTGCCGCGTGTTCACTCCGGGCGAGGCGGACTACAAACATTGTCTCTACGCGCATCTCAAATACTGCACCGCGCCGTGCATCGGCAACGTGTCGCTGGATCAATACCGCGAACAGGTTCGAGCCGCGTGCGAATTCCTGGAAGGCCAGTGCGCCGAGATGCGCGAACAACTGGAGGCCGAGATGCGCAAGGCCGCCGCCGGACAGGATTACGAACGCGCCGCCGATCTGCGCGACCTGTTGCAGGACATCAAACAAACGACGCGCAAGACGGAGAAGTTCGAGCGCGTTCCCTACACGCTGCCACTGGCCATTGACCCGGAGCGCGACCTCGCGGCGCTGGCGGAGGTTCTCGGTCTGGCGAAACCTCCACAACGCATCGAAGGTTTCGACATTTCCAACATCAGCGGCACGTTCGCCGTGGCGTCGTTGGTCAGTTTCAAGAATGGACGGCCCGACCGCGCGAATTATCGGCGATTCAAGATCAAGACCGTGGAGGGACAGGACGATTTTGCCAGCATGGCGGAAGTGGTGCGAAGGCGTTACACGAGGGTGCTGGACGAAATCCGAAATCCGAAATCTGAAATCCGAAATGCAGATGGGAGTGGCGAGGCCATTCCGCAGGAGTTGCAGAAGCTGGTGGATGAAACCAGCGCGCGGATCAAACGCGGCAAAGCGCGGAGAGTGGACGATGGAGGATTGAAGATGGAAGATGGCAAGAACGCCGCAATGCCATCTTCCATTCTCCATCCTCCATCCTCGCTCCCCGACTTGATCCTGATAGACGGTGGCAAAGGCCAGTTGGGAGTCGCCGTGGCGGAATTGAAGAAACTCGGCCTGGACCACATCCCGGTCATCGGTCTGGCCAAAGAATTCGAGGAAATCTACCGGCCCGGACAGAATCAACCGATGCGGCTCGGACTGGATCATGCGGCGGTGAAGTTGTTGCAGCGGGTTCGCGACGAGTCGCATCGCGTGGCCAACAGCTACAACGCGCAACTGAGGCTCAAGCGCATTTCCGAGAGTGTGCTGGACGAATTCCCCGGCATCGGCACCCAGCGAAAAGCCGCGCTGTTGAAGAAATTCGGTTCGGTGCGCCGTCTTCGATTGGCAAACGTCGAGGAGATTGCCGAAGTGCCCGGCTTTGGCGGCAGGGCAGCCGAGGAATTGAAGGCGTTTCTGGACGCGCGCGGGACTCGGTCTGATGGAGCAGGGGAGGTGGGCAAATGAGGGGGATTCCAGTGGGAGTGTTGATTCATCCCAGCCAGTTTCCCAATGCGGTGCGGCGCGATTTGTTGGAGTCGCTGCGAACGCGGCGGGTGAACCACAAGTTTCATTATGACAGCTTCAAGCAGACGCAAAAGTGGCTTGCGTTGCACGAAGCTCATTCGCCGGCGCGCAAGGACAAGGACTGCCTCGCAATTTACGATCACGCTTTCAAGTCGGCTGCCTCGCGAATCAATGCAAGGCGCGTGCATGTCGTCGGCCTTGGCTGCGGCGGCGGACAGAAGGACACGCAATTGTTGAAGCTGCTTAAACGTCCGGGCCGCAAATTGGATTACACGCCGTCGGATGTGAGCGTGGCTATGACACTGGTCGCGCGTGAGACCGCGCTGAAGATTGTGCCACACGCCGACTGCCATCCGGTCGTCTGCGATCTGGCGACGGCGGACAATCTCGACGCGGCTTTTTCAACACGCATCACGCGGCACGCGGCACGCATTTTGACTTTCTTACAAAAGAAAAAAACATTCGAACCGCAGATGATCCTGCCGAAACTGG
>DAOLDN010000451.1:0-3402 GCA_035327385.1 Verrucomicrobiota bacterium
CGATCCGACCGATGCGCTGCTCGATCCGCATCGGATTCCAGGGGATGTCGAAATTGACGACGATGTGGCAGAACTGGAGGTTCAAGCCTTCGCCGCCGGCATCGGTGGAAATCAGAATGCGAACCTCTTTGGCGAACGCCTCCTGCACCTGCTGGCGCTCGTCCATGCTCATGCTGCCGTTGAGGCAGGCGACGGAAATGCCGCGATTGGCGAGAAACTCCGCGAGCATTTGCTGCGTGGGCACGAACTCGGTGAACACGAGCAGCTTCACGTCCGGGTCGCCTTCCTCCTTCTGGAACTTGTAAACCCATTCGAGCAACGCCTCGGCCTTGGCGTCCGGGCCGCGGGCTTCCACCTTTCGGGCGGCGGTGAGCAGCAATTCGACTTCGGCGCGTTCGTTCTTCAACGCCGCCAGCCGGGTTTTAAGGAACGACTCAAGCTGATCCTGCCCGTCGAGTTCGTTCCATTCGTCTTCGACCATGAGCGGCAACATGGTGAGTTGCTCGCCGGGCGCTTGGAGCGCGGTGAGACGTTTTTCCAGCGTAGTAATAATGGCGCGCGTGGAACTGGTCACCAAGCGCTGCATCAGAATCATCAGGAAACCGACATACGTCTTTTTCTCCCGCATCGCCTGATTGTAGCCTTCGCGGACATACTCGGTGACGGCATCGTAAAGCTGCTTCTGGTCTTCGTGGCCGTCCCAACTGACGCCGATGAGTTTGGTGATGCGCGGCTTAAACAGCGGATTACCGTCGGCGTCAATGGCCTGCCGTTTCTCGGTGCGGATGACGTAGGGATTCACGCGCTCACGGGTGACGCTGCCGGGTTCGGGGAAGGCGTTCTTGTCCAGCAAGGACACGAGCCGGTGGAAGGCGTCACTTTTGCCTTGGTGCGGCGTGGCCGAGAGCAGCAGGAAATACCGGCTGGCTTCCGACAGTCCCCGCCCCAACTGATGCCGGGCGACCTGATCGGAACTGCCGCCGATGCGGTGCGACTCGTCCACAATGATCAAATCCCAGCCCGCCGTGATTAAATCCTCGAACCGTTCCTTGTTGAACTCATTGATGTCGTCGCGCGACCAGCCTTGCCGCGACTCCATCGGCTTGACGGAATCGAGCGAGCAAATGACCTGGTCGAACGCCCGCCAGACGTTGTCGTGCGGATTGATGCGGCGATAGCCGGAAAAATCGGCGGGCGCGAAGAAGCGAAATTCCTCGCCGAAGTGCGTCTGCATTTCGGCGATCCATTGCGTGACGAGTCCCTTCGGCGTGATGACGAGAATGCGCCGGGCCAAGCCGCGCAACTTGAGTTCACGCATGATGAGTCCGGCCTCGATGGTCTTGCCCAGGCCGACTTCATCGGCGAGCAGGAAGCGGACACGATCCTGCGACACGGCGCGACGCAACGCCTTCAACTGGTGCGGCAACGGAATCACAGATGCGCTCGCCGGGGCGAGCAGCACGTCTTCGCTCAACAGATTGGCTATGCGGGCGGCGTAAAGGACGTAGCGAATGCGCGCCGGGTGGCCGGCTTCGGCAGCGTCCAACGGTTTGAGCCGGTCGGGTGTGGCGCGGACGACACTCTCGGTCGCAGGCAACCAGACGTGATAGGTGGCGTCATCCCAAAGGCGCGAGACTTCGACCACCTTGCACGGCTGCCGGTGTTCGATGCTCCAAAGCCATTGGCCGGTTTCAAACATTCGTTAGCTTTCGGGCGGTTTTACGCTGCTGCCGGGAATGTGCGAAAGACTGTCCGATTTCAGAGAAATGTGTGCGTCTCCAACTGCAAAATCCTTGTCAGGTCGAAGATTCTTAACCCAGCCCGGAACGTTCTTTGCAATGGGAATCGGCTTGCCGAGTAGCTCTTGAAACTTGGCGTGAAAGGCATCGTGAATGCGCTGGAGAACGGCAGCATCCTCCGCGTGTTCGGTGGGGCTGTTGTAGTATTCGAGAATGGGCCGCTCTTTCCCATCCATCACGCCGGGAATGGCGGTGAAACTGATCACGTAATTTAGACTGCTGCATTTTAGCGTCAGGAGATGTTCGACGTATTGACGCACGGTGGCCGGGTCAATGGTTTCGCATTCCTTGTTGATAATGAAAATTGCGCCCCGGCATGTGTCCATGCTGAGATGCTGTTTTGTCTCTCTGATCTGCCGATTGGCAGCCTTGGTCAAATTTTCCAACCCACTGAGGAAAATATCCCAATACCGTCGCTTGAACTCAGGGGGTAATTTGCTGATCTCCACATCAGAGCCGAGTCCCGGCTGCGCTAATCTTAGCTCCGAAAAAAAAGCAGCCAGCTTTTGCTGTCGTTCCGTAGATTCAATTGCCTCTTTCTCCAGCATCTTGAGCTCGATCAGGACATCGCCACATCGGTAATCGCAGTTCTTGACCCCTTCGGGGAACGAGTGACGATCCAAAATGCGGTAGCCGTCGGCGCGCGTGATGACTTCATCCACGAATGGCTCATCTAAGACAAGGTTGTTTAGACGGAACTGCATTCTTATTCCCCGCCGCTGCGCGTGACAGCGGTGTCGTAAATCATCTGCAACTGCTCGTCTTCGTTCAGCACGCTGTCGGGAATCATTTCCGCGACGACGAGAATGGTGGTGTAATCCTTCTGCTGATAGCAGTGCTTGAAGCCGACGCGCACGGCTTCGGTGCGAAGTTCCTTTAGCTTCTTGCCCTTGGGTATCTTTGGACGCGGCACGGTCAGGCCGGGCAAAGTCTGCCCCTTGTTGGCCGTGAGCGCGGGCGGCGTGTAGCCTTCCGGCAGGTAGGACCAAAATTCTTCGAGCAACCGTTTGTTGCGGAGCGTTTCCACGTCCACGTTCTTCTTCGGGTCGGGGACATACCAGCGATTCTTGGCTTCGGCCTGGAGTGCCTTGTCGTTCTTCTGGAGATTGCGGAGGGCTTTGAACTGTGTGGACAGGTAGGCGTGAATCTGGCTGGGCACGTCGCCTGTGCCGTCGTAGCAGAGAAAATTCTGATCGAGCAAGGCGCTCATTTCGGGGCGGGTTTCCCATTTTTTCCAACTCGCGCTGAGTTGCTGCATGAACTCCGGCTGGATGTCCTGGGACACTGATGGCCGGTTTTTGAGGAAGTTGCGCAACCAGTTGATGGCGCTGCGCTCGTCTTCCACGAAGATGGCCAACTGCCCGATGTTTTCCACCTGCGCCCGCTTCTTGTCGTATTCATTGACCTGCTCGGGCAGGAAGAACATCCCGTCGCGTTCAGGAAACTTTTCCGCCATGCCGGCCTGAAACTCGGCGGAGCTGAGTGGGACGGGCGTGGAGTGGCGGACGTAGAAAGCAACCATGCGGGCATAAAGAAATCGCGGGGCACGCTCGGCGACAAATTTCAACTGGCCGCCTTTGGGTTTTGCGACGGGGAGATTTTT
>DAOLDN010000452.1:0-3393 GCA_035327385.1 Verrucomicrobiota bacterium
GGGGATGTTCTTTCATCGCGACAACTGGCTGGGCGGTTACGGCAGCCTGAAACGCCGCATGTATCGGCTTGGCCACATCGCTTTCTTTGGTCTGGGCGCTGTGAACCTGATGTTCTGGTTGACGGTCAAAATCGCCGGTCTGTCCGGAACACTCGCAGGTATCGCATCGTGGGCGTTCGTCGTCGGTGCGATCACAATGCCGCTGTGTTGTGGGGTCATGGCGCATGCTCCGAAGCTGCACATGATCTTTGCCGTGCCCGTCATCAGCCTGCTCATCGGCGGCGCGCTGACGTTGACATTGATTCTCCGGCAACCCGGAGACATCACGCACATCGAAACCGGTTATGCACTGCGCCGGCAAAGCGCAGCGGCGACGGCGCTTTCGGGCGCAGGTCGCCTGCTCAAGACAGGCGAGATTTCCGTTGAAAAGCGGCGTGGCGCTTCGCTTCCCGCCGCAGTCCAAAATGAACACTCGTGTGCCGCCATGGTCGTGTCCCCAAACCTGCGACCCGACAGTATCAGCCCCCCGGCTTCTGGACGCCCGGCTCGTTCTAAACCAACCACGAATGGACACCAATGAACACGAATGCCGCCAATTCCTGCAGCCGAAGCAGTGATGCGTTATGCCTTTTCGTGCGGCCCGACAAACGCAGAGACGCGGAGAACGCGGAGATTCGCAGAGATGCGCGTCCGCGATTGAAGCAGGTCCGTGGTCATTATGAACATGGACAACTCTGCTCCACGAGCTGGAGCGCCGAGCACCGGCCCGGCAAGTTTCTGTTTCGGCACGTGCAACGAGCCGGGCCGGTGCTCGGCGCTCCTGCTGCCAGAGTTCAGGGGTACAAGATGCGAACATGCGTTCGGAAAATACGCTCCCCGTTTCTCTGCGCCCTCTGCACCTCTGCGTTCGTCGGTGTCCAGCCGTATCCATTCCTGGTTCAACCTGAATTCATCTTATGAAAACTAAAAAGCGCATCGCATTCATCGCCATGAGCGGCGTTCGTGCCCACAACGAACAACTCACGCAACTCGGGCTCACATTGCCGGGATTCGTGGACCGCAATCGTATCATCGCATCGCTGCCCAGCCTCGGCCTGCTGACGCTCGCCGGCATGACGCCGCGCGACCGGTTTGAGGTTTCATATCACGAGATCGCCGACCTCAAGAAACTGCCCGAGATGCCCACGGATTTCGATCTCGTCGCCATCAGCACCTTCACGGCGCAATTCTACGAGGCGTGCGAGGTGGCGGACTTTTATCGCGCGCGGAATGTCCCCGTTGTCATGGGCGGCATCACCGTTTCGTCGCTGATCGAACAGTCGCAGGAGCATTGCACGAGCGTGGTGGTGGGAGAGGGGGAACCGATCTGGCCGGAGGTGCTGGACGATCTGGAACGCAGCACTCTCAAGCCGCTCTACGTCCAGTCGCTTCCGGGCCAGTTCGATTTGCGCGACGCTCCCATGCCGCGCTTCGACCTTCTTGACCCGGACAAATACAACCGCATCACCGTGCAAACGAGCCGCGGCTGTCCTCACAAATGCGAGTTCTGCGCCAGTTCCATCCTGCTGACCTCGCGCTACAAACTTAAACCGGTGGAAAAGGTCATCGCCGAACTGCGCGAGATCAAAAAGATATGGCCCAAGCCGTTCATCGAATTCGCGGACGACAACAGTTTCGTTCATCGCGAACACTACAAGCGTCTGCTGCGCGAGATGACGAAAGAGGATCTCCGCTGGTTCACCGAGGCTGACGTGAACGTGGCGCAGGACGACGAACTGCTCGGCCTCATGCGCGATTCCGGCTGCCAGCAGGTGTTGATCGGATTGGAAAGCCCGCGTCGCTCCAGTCTCGACGGCCTCGAGCTGCGCAACAACTGGAAGGCGCGCAAGCAGGACGAATACAAGGCTGCGATCGCGAAGATTCAGTCCTACGGCATCACGGTGAACGGCTGTTTCATCCTCGGTCTGGATGGCGACACGCCGGAAGTGTTCGATGACGTGCTTGCGTTTGTGCGCGAATCGGCGCTGTATGAAGTGCAGGTGACGTTTCTCACCGCATTCCCCGGCACGCCGCTGTATCAACGGCTCAAAGCGGAGGGCCGCATCCTCCGCGACCGCGCGTGGGAGCTTTGCACGCTGTTCGACATCAACATCCAACCCAAAAGCATGAGCGTGGCGGAACTGCAAAATGGTTTTCTCGGTCTCGTAAAACAGCTTTACTCGTCCGAAGAAACACAAACCCGCCGCAGCCGGTTCAAACGGATGCTGAAGTCATCGCCCAATTTCGGACGCCGCGCCCAACGCCGTGAGGCAGAAGCTCAACTGCTCGCAGCATGAACACACAATCACAACGTAGGACAGGCGTCGCGCCTGTCTCAAATTTGAAAATGTCCCGCTCGAGCGGTCGGGAGTTTGTGTTCCATGCTGGCCGCACTGACATGAATGAATCCAACCCAGAACGGAGACAGGCGCGACGCCTGTCCTACAAGGTGTGGATCATCATCGCGCTCGCCGCAGCCTGTTCCATCGCAGTGTTCAGTTACGGACCGATCCCGCAGTCGCCGGAGTACAGCCAGTTCGCCGATCATCGCGGCTGGCTGGGCATCCCAAACTTCCTGGATGTCGCGTCGAACGTGTTCTTCCTCTGGATCGGTGTCGCGGGCCTCATGTTTCTCACGAACCGCAGCAGGTCTGCGAACGCGTTCGCCACGCAGTGGGAGCGCGTGCCGTATTTCATTTTCTTCATCGGCGTGCTGGGGACGACGTTCGGTTCAAGCTGGTTTCATCTGCGCCCGGATAATGCGAGCCTCGTATGGGATCGCCTGCCAATGACGCTGGCGTTCATGGGATTTTTCACCGCGATGATCGGCGAACGCATCAGTCTCACGGCTGCACGACGGCTTCTGTGGCCGCTGGTCATCTTCGGAATCGGCAGCGTGGGGTATTGGTATTGGACAGAACTGACCGGCAAAGGCGACCTGCGGCCCTACGTGCTCGTGCAATTCTTCCCGATGCTCGCCGTTCCATTGATGCTGGCGATGTTCCGTTCGCGGTACGCCGGCGGTGGCTGGCTGGTCGCATGCCTGCTGCTCTATGGATTGGCGAAAGGTCTCGAAATGGCGGACCAACCCATCCTCGATTGGCTCGGCATCAGCGGCCACACGCTGAAACACATCGCCTCCGCCGCAGCGACATGGGCGGTATTGCAGATGTTGCGCACCAGGTCACCCATTAGAGCGTTTCCCTGAATCCTGTAGCTAAAGATGAGATGACGAGCGAGCGGCAAAATGACTGCACTAAGATGGTGGGAACGCCCGCCCTCACCCCGGCCCTCTCCCGCAGGAGAGGGAGAATCCTTCGCCGTCTCAATCAAGAACCTGCGACTGGATTGGCG
>DAOLDN010000453.1:0-3364 GCA_035327385.1 Verrucomicrobiota bacterium
TGGAAGCTTGAGTTGGTAACCGGGTCGTGGAATCGTACGTTTGCTCCACGGTTGGGTGTGTTGCGTTGTGCGATTGTTCGCGGGCGGCGCGCAAACGCAGAGTGAGCGTTTCCGCCTCCTCCAGCCATTCGAGTTTTTCGCGGAAGGTGGTTTGTAATCCCAGCAGCAACGTGCTCAGTTCCGCGCCTTCAAAGGTGCAGGATTGCCAGCCGGGATGCGCGTATAATTCTTCTTTGGTCACGGTTTTTTCCGGAAGGGGTCCAGCTTGCGCAGCTTTTCAATGTCCAACAAGTCCTGTGGCCGCCCGGCTGATTTTTTCAGCTCCAATAATGCCTCGTAACTGACCACCGTGGCCGGCCCGCCGCTGCCGAGCGGCAGGCGCACCGCGCGCGACATCTCGCCGCGAAAATCAAAGGGCTCATAGACGAACACGTCTATGGGAGTGCGGCGGTGAAGATCGCTCCAAAGCTGCAACACCACCATGTTCTTCTCGCGATGCCATTCTTCGCGCAGCGCAGGGTCGGCAAATTGTTCCGGCGTCACGGGAATCCGCATGTTGTAACCAATCGCCATCAACGCCCGGAGTCCGCGGATGATGTTGTCCGGTTGCAGTCCGATCACCAGGTCCACATCCTTCGTGAACCTTTCGTAACCATGCGCGTTGACAGCGATGCCACCGACGATGAGGTATTGCACCCCCGCGTCGTTCAACGCCTTGACGATGGCTTCAAAACTGCGGACTTCCATGAACGGGATGATGTTACTCAAACCGGCAGGTGCATCAAGATTGAAGGGGCGGCTCGGCCACCGGAAAAAGCCGCAGCAATTCTCATTTTACGGCGAGCGCGACCTTCAGGTCGCTTCTACATGCGTCGTGTTCAGCGTTGCCGAACGGCCTTTGATCTCATTTGTAAACGAAAGTTGAAGCGGCGTAAACGCCGCGTGCCTTAATGAGAATCGCTGAGAATGCCGATGCCGGCATTGACGCTCGGAAGGGCTGCGGTTAGAGTCTGACAACCCAAACCCGATACCCTGGACGTTGATTGATGAATACACCCGTACTCAGCGTGCGCGCCGTGACCGCCCCGGTGAACGCGCGCGCCTTCACCCTCATTGAACTCCTCGTCGTCATTGCCATCATTGCCATTCTTGCCGCAATGCTGCTGCCCGCCCTGGCCAGAGCCAAGGAACGCGCCAACGGCATCCGTTGCATGAACAACACCAAACAGCTCACGCTGGGCTGGGTGATGTTTTCCACGGACAACAACGATTACTTTCTGCCCAACGGCACCGCCACAGTGGCGGGCCTTCCCAACAAATGGCTGGATGACTCGGTGTCTTACATGAACTGGACAACCGAGGCGCGCAACACCGACACGAAGCCGCTGCTGGATTCGCAACGCAACCTGCTAGCGCAATATGTGCCTTCCGCAGAGGTGTACAAGTGTCCGTCGGACATCTACCAAATGACTCCGCCCGGGCGTCGTACCCGCAGCATCTCGGCGAATGGAGCGCTTGGCGGGAATTCGGGAGCGCTTAATGTCAATCGTTACAACGAATTCCCCAATCGCAATTACGACGTGGATTTCAAAAAACTGACGCAACTGACGCATCCGGGACCGGCCGACACGTTCGTCTTTCTCGATGAACACCCGGACAGCATCAACGACGTCATTTTTCACGTCTATCTCGGTCGCCAGACCTCCACCGCCGAATGGCGCGACCTTCCATCCAGCTACCATGCGGGTGCGGCGGGATTCTCGTTCGCGGACGGTCACTCTGAGATTCACAAATGGAGGGACAGCCGGACGATCCAGCCTGTGCGATTCGACACCTGGTTGAACATCCGACGCAGCCTGGGTCTGCAATCAGTGCCCGGCAGCGTGGATTACGAATGGATCAACAGCAAAGAGCCTTACGTGCCGCGCTGACCGGGGATTCGTGTCCTGCGGACGTCAATTGTTGGAGTTCAAGCTTCGGCTTGTTCCTGGGCACCCAACCACCTGAAGGTTGAACTCCAACATCAAGGAGCGTCAGAACAAGCGCCCAGCCGCGCTGATTTTGTCGGCGTCAACCGAAAGTTTGCTCATTCCACAACCAGCGAGCATTTCTCGTCGCGGGCTTCGACCGTGAGACAGTTTCTGAGAAATTCCAGGATTTGCTCGCGCAACAAGTCGCAACGCGGCCCCCAGCGTTGCGCGCCCGCAAGCCTTTTGACACATCGTCGCAATCCTCGAAACCTCACCAACCCCGGCGAGCGTCGCAGTTGCTCGCGCAACGCGTCGCGCAATCGCGGGTAAAACGCCAGTTCGCACACCGCGTCATCACCGCGCGCCAGTCGCGCGAGGTCCACGTCCTGCGCCCCCTCCGTTTCGTCCCAGTCTTCACCGGAGTAAATCGTGCAGCCGAAACCGCGCAACACCGTCTCCAACGCCACGGTGAATTCGGCGACCGTCACCGTTTCGCGTCCAAGGTCGTGTTTGAAGTGATGAAAGACCGACGCTGCGGCGTTCCTCACGAAGTCCGCGTCGAACCGTGTCGCCGCTTCGCCGAGCAGTTCCACGGAAATCATCTCCGCCGAAAACGGAATCCGCTCGCCGGACGTGAGTTCGAACACCAGGCAATCGTTCGCAAGTGCGATCATTGTTGTGACTCCAGTTTTTTGACTTCCTGCACGAAATCCGTCGCCTCCTGAAAACGGCGGTACACGCTCGCAAAACGCACGTACGCCACGTCGTCAATCTCACGAAGCCCGTCCATGACCTGTTTGCCGATGAATTCAGCCGGCACTTCGCCATCAAACTTGTTGTTGACCGTCTCGTTGATCTGTTCGGCGAGGTCTTCGATGACCTTCTGGCTGATAGGCCGCTTCTGGCAGGCTTTCTTGATGCCGGAAAAGAGTTTTTCCTTGGAAAATTCCTCGCGCCGTCCGTCCCGTTTGAGCACCACGAGTCCTTCGCGTTCAATCTCTTCGTAAGTGGTGAACCGATGGGCGCAAGCGGTGCATTCCCTGCGGCGGCGGATGGTCGCCCCTTCGCGCGAGGCGCGCGAATCCACGACCTTGTCTTCCTGACAACCGCACTTGGGACAACGCATGATTCCTGACCACTGCTAATGGTGGTCGGGGGATTTGTAGCACGCTAAATGTTGGGGAGTCAAAGGGGAAATCGAGGGAACGGAGAAATGTGTGGTTAGAAGCAGGTGAGGCGTCCCGCTCCTTCTCGTTCTCGTCGTAATCGAATCAGTCACCGCACCGAGGACGAGGACGAGCACGACGACGAGGACGATTTCCCAACCTCACCCGACTTTAACCCGAACTCCGAAACTGCGCCGCAGCGAAGTAGCGCAGACTGGCAGTCTGCCG
>DAOLDN010000454.1:0-3349 GCA_035327385.1 Verrucomicrobiota bacterium
ACGGAAGACGTCACGAGACTCCACTGCGCAGGCTGGCCGGAGTCCACCTGCGGCAGCGGGTGCAGTGTCATCACCACCGTCGGTGTCTCCGCGCCTTTCGGAGAATAACCGCGTTGTCCGGGACCGCGTGTCAGCGTCACGCGCAACACGGATTCCGGCAGGGCGTTCTGTTCGATGAGTTGTTTTGCGAATTGTTGGAGTTCCTTCGGCGTGTGAGGAAGTTTGATTTTCAGGAAGTCCGCCCCGCGCACCATGCGTTCGAGGTGTTGCGCCATGCGGAACGGTCTGCCGTTGCAGACGCGCATCGTCTCGAACAGCCCGTCGCCGTAGAGAAATCCACGGTCGGTCACGGACACGACCGCTTGCGACTCGGCCAGAAACTGGCCGTTGAGGAATACGACCATACGCGGGCTAGTAAAAGCCACGTTGCCGCCCGCTGCGAGAAGAAAATCATCGCGACCGGGAATCAACGCGGCGCATCGTGGAGTTTTGGCGAAGCGTCCGCGAGTTTCAACGCAGCGACAAAACCGGCGGCTTTTGCCAGCGTTTCGTCGTGTTCGGCCTCCGGGATGGAATCCGCCACGATTCCAGCGCCCGCGTGGAAATACGCCGTGCCTTCGCGCAGCACCGCCGTGCGGATGCTGATGCTCAACTGGCTTTCACGGTTGAATCCCAGATAACCGTGGCAGCCGCAGTAGGGGCCGCGTGAAACCGGTTCCAATTCGTCAATGATCTCCATCGCGCGAATTTTCGGAGCGCCGGTGATGCTGCCTCCGGGAAAACACGACGCCAGCGCCGCGAAATGCGTGACGCCGGCCCGCAAACGGCCCTCGACCGTGGACACCAAATGCTGCACCTGCGGATAGCGTTCCAGTTTCGCCAGTTCGGGCACGCGCACCGAGCCGTATTCGCAGACCTTGCCGAGATCGTTGCGCAACAGATCGGTGATCATCACCAGTTCGGCGAGTTCCTTGGGGCTGGTCTGGAGTTCATAGGCCAGTTGCGCGTCGCGCGTGGCGTCCGAAGAACGCGGCCGCGTGCCCTTGATGGGCCGTGTCTGGATGTTTGAGCCGCTGAGGTGAAGGAATTGTTCGGGTGACGACGACGCGACCTGAAAATCGCCGCAATCCAGATACGCGGCAAATGGCGCGGGCGAAACGTCCAGCAGCCGGTTGAACAATTGCCAGCCGTCGAACGCACACGGCGCGGCGATGCGATGCGAAAGATTGACCTGATAAATGTCGCCTGCCCGGATGTAGCGCTGGGCGCCTTCCACGGCAGCGATGAATTCCGCGCGCGAAAGATTGGATTGCAGCCGCGCTCGCGAGAGCGCGGCTGACAAATTTCCCTCCTGGGAAGTGTCAGGAGTGGGTTCATCCGAGGACAATCGTTCTGCTCCCTCCAGCAAACCGCGCCAGAAGTCGCATTGTCCCGTTGCCCGCGCTTCACTGCGCGCTCCGTCCGGCTCCAAGCCCGTGGAAACGATCCACGTCTTGCCCAGACGATGATCGAAGACCACGAGGCTGCCGTAGAAACCGACGTGGCAATCGGGCAATTCAAGATCATTCACTGCGCGGCGCGGGAGCTTCGGCTCGGTGAAATTCTTCAGGTCGTAACCCCAGTAACCGAAACAGCCGCCGAGCGGGAACGGCAGGTCCACCTCGTCGAGCAGTTCGCAGCGGGCCATGAGCGCGTCGAGCAATTGCCAGGGGTTGCCGTATTGAGTGTCTTGCGTGTTGCGTGTTGCGTGTTGTGTCACTTCACAACGGGAGCCAAACGAGCGGAATGTCAGAAACGGATTTGCAGCCACGAAAGAATACCGCGCGTGCGGCGAATCGAACAACGCACTGCGCAACAGCACGACACCGCGCGCGCCGCCCAATCGCCGCACGAGCGATTCGGGCGTGTGCTGTGTTGTTGTCTCTCTGACAATCAGGCTCATATCATTTGACCGGCTGTTTCCACAACAGCCACACCATGTCCTCGGCCAGCAACTGGCGGCTCTCGTATCGGGGCAGGGATTCCTGACCTCCCGCCAGCGCCGCGGCACCGGAGTTGAGGAGCGCGTCCGGAGCGTGCGCGACTAGTTCACGCACCAGCCACGCGAACCGGGCGTTGACTGAAAGGTCGGGCCGGTCGAGAACGTATTTGAACGGAAACTCCGTGGCCTCAATCTGGTAACGACCGGCGTTGTCGGCGAGCAACACTTCCAGCAGCGGCGACACGTCCCAATCTGTCCTGTGGCCGGTGTCCTCCACGCGTTTAGGCCAGACGCCGGTCATGGGATTGAACCGGAGCTGCGTCCGCTCCGTGCGCGTGCGGCCAAACTCGAACCGCGCCACGTTCGCCGCCGCCACGAGTCGTATCCGTCGCCATTCCACGGGCGTTGCTCGACCTGCCAGGTCATAGACCACGAACGCTTCCGGCGTCAACTGCACGCGGTGCAACACCCTGGCGTCCGGCAGTTGCGGCAATTCTTCCTCGGGCACAATCACGGCGACGACACCCTCCGCCTCCAGCGCCTGATGAAAGGCGCGGGCCGCGTCGCGGTTCATCCTTCGTTGCAGCACACCGCGCGCGCTGACGGCCATCCGCACGGCGTCCGCCTCCGTCAAATTGCTGAACCCGCTGAAGGCGCGCTTCAGTTGTTCCGCTGACGCCGTGTTGAGCTCCCTGAGGAGCACCGCGAACTGGACTGGAAAAGCCATTGTCCGTTCAGGAAAAAGCCTCGGGCACGGTCTGCGGCGGCCCGACACGACGCATGTAATTCAAAATCACAGCCACCGCCTCGTCCACGTCGTCCGTCACGGTGACGAGGTCGAGGTCGCCCGGGCTGATGAAATCGTTGCGGTCCTGCATCTGCGTTTTCATCCAACGCAACAGGCCGGTCCAGTATTGTTTGCCGAACAGGATTAGCGGGAAATGCGGGATGCGCCGCGTCTGCACCAGCGTGAGCACCTCGTAGAATTCATCCAATGTCCCGAATCCGCCCGGCATGAACACGAATGCGACGCTGTATTTGACGAAACAGACCTTTCGCGAAAAGAAGTAATGGAACTGCAACGGCAGATTGGCGTAGGGATTGCCCTTTTGCTCGTGCGGCAGTTCGATGTTGAGGCCCACGGACGTTCCGCGCGCCTGAGCCGCGCCCCTGTTGGCGGCCTCCATCGCGCCCGGCCCGCCGCCGGTGACGACGGGCATGTGATGTTTGGCCAGCGATTTCGCCAGCGATTGGGCGGCGCGGTAATAGCGATTGGACGGTTTGATCCGTGCCGACCGAAAGCCGCGGACCGGAGGCCGGTGGGGGGCAACGTCTTCGACGGGTTCAAGCACTTGGCCATTGAGGGGA
>DAOLDN010000455.1:0-3344 GCA_035327385.1 Verrucomicrobiota bacterium
AGGACGGCAGCGGCAGCGGCAATCACGGCACGGCCAACGCGCTCGGTTACGTCGCCGGCAAGGTCGGCTCGCAGGCCGCGCAATTCAACGGCACGAGCAGCTATGTTTTGATACCGCGCTCAATTCAAGATGACTTCACCGTCGCCATGTGGGTCAAGACCACGGACACCGCAGGCAGCGCGGGTGCGCAATGGTGGAACGGCAAAGGCCTGGTGGATGGCGAAGTCGGTGGTGGTGGTGCGGATTGGGGGACGGCCATTGTGAACGGCAAGTTCGTGCTTGGCGTCGGCTCGTCCGGCGGGGACACGACGCTCGCTTCCTCAGTGAACATCAACGACGGTACGTGGCATCACGTCGCCGCCACGCGCAATAACACCAGCGGCACGATGGCCGTCTATGTGGATGGTGTGCTGCGCGGCACCGGCACCGGGCCGACGGGCTCGCGCAACTGGCCGGCGAATCTGCGCATCGGCAGCCTGCAAACCGGCAACAACTTCCTCAACGGCACGCTCGACGACGTCCGGTTGTACAATCGCATCCTCACACCCGTCGAGATCACCGCGATCATCGGCACTCCGCCCGCCGCGCCCACCGGTCTTGTGGCAACCGCCGGAGATGCGAATGTCATGTTGAGTTGGACCGCTTCCGCGACGGCCACGAACTACCACATCAAACGCTCCACCACGAGCGGCAGCGGTTTGACAACCGTTGCCACCAACGCAAGCCTGGCCTTCACCAACACCAGCTTGAACAACGGCACGCTCTACTACTTCGTCGTCAGCGCGCTCAACGCCTCCGGCGAAAGCACCAACTCCATGCAAGTCAGCGCGCGACCGACGTCGTTTGCGCCGACGCAACTCGGCTTTGCCAACGCCGGTAATCAGCTTCAACTCAACTGGCCGTTGGATCACACCGGCTGGCGGTTGCAATCACAGACCAACACCCTCGCCGTCGGCCTCGGCAACAACTGGAGCGATGTCACCAGCTCCACGGAGACGAATCTGGTGTTGCATCCGGTGAACACAGTGGACACAGCGGTGTTCTTCCGCCTGGTAAGTCCATAGGAAACTTTGCCCATGCCAAATCTGCCTCGTCCGCTCGCCGTGTTGGCGTGTTTGACGGGCATGATGGCCTTCGCCCCGGCATGGGCCGCGACGAACGAAATCCAGTTTCTCTCTGGCACGGATAAAGATCACACTGTGCCGTGGGGTTTCCGCGTTTCAGCCGGACGCAACTCCGGATTCTGGACCAACATCCCAGTGCCCTCGTGCTGGGATACGAAAGGGTTTGGCAGTTACGAATACGGCAACGACTCGACCAGCGAGGTCGGTGAGTATCGCCACCATTTCACCGTGCCGGACCGTTGGACGAATCAGCGCGTGTTTCTCGTCTTCGAAGGCGTGATGACGGATACCGAGGTGAAACTCAATGGGCAGTCGCCCGGAGAAATTCACCAGGGCGGTTTCTATGAGTTCTGTTACGAGGTGACAAGCAATCTGGTGTCTGGCGTTGCCAACAATCTGCTCGAAGTCACCGTGCGCAAAAAATCCGCAAACCTTTCGATCAATCAGGCCGAGCGGCAGGCAGATTACTGGACCTTCGGCGGCATCTATCGTCCGGTCTATCTCGAAGCGCGACCCAAGGAATTCATTGAACGAATCGCCACCGACGCGAAGGCTGATGGGCAGATCACCTTACACGCTTTTTTCTCCGGCCTGACGAAAAATTACACCGTCGCCGCGCAGGTGACGGATGCGAACGGCGCGCCGCTGGGACAGGAATTCACCACGACCATTGCCGCGGGCGCATCGAACGCCGTGCTCGCGGCCACCTTGCCGGCGCCGCAACCGTGGTCGCCGGAATTTCCGCACCTCTACAAGCTGACGATCCAACTGCGTGACGAGGCGAACCTCATTCATTCGCTTGCCGAGACCATCGGATTTCGCACGATCACCTTCACCAACAGCGTCGGCTTCTTTTTGAACGGCAAAAAAATCCTGCTGCGCGGCGTGAACCGGCATGAGTTCTGGCCCACCTCGGGCCGGACCACGAGCCGCGCCTTGAGCATCAGCGACATCGAGACGATCAAGAGCATGAACATGAATGCCGTGCGGATGAGTCATTATCCGCCGGCGAAGCATTTCCTCGAAGAATGCGACCGCCACGGATTGCTGGTGATTGACGAATTGGGCGGCTGGCAGGCCCCGCCCTACGACAACCAGATCGCTCCTGGGCTCGTGCGCGAAATGGTCGTTCGCGACGTGAACCATCCGTGCATTTTCGCGTGGGCCAACGGCAACGAAGGCGGGTCGAATCCCACCGTGGACGACGATTTTGCGCTCTGGGATCCGCAGAACCGCAAAGTGCTGCATCCGGCGAACTGGGAATCCGAACTTACTGGCGGCGTGCGCACGCATCACTACGCGACGTATCGGCAGGTCACCAATTATCTGGGCGCGGGCAAGCCGGTGTACATGCCCACAGAAATTCAACATGCTCTTTATGACGGCGGCGGCGGCGCGGGGCTGGAAGATCATTGGAATGCCATGCAGGTCGCGCCCAACAGCGGCGGCATGTTCATCTGGGCGCTGCTTGATGAAGGATTGGTCCGCGATGATCGGGGCGGAATGATTGATGTGGCCGGCGACAACGCACCGGACGGCATCCTCGGCCCGTATCGCGAGAAAGAGGCCAGCTATTACACGGTGAAAGCATTGTGGAGTCCGGTGCAAATCACGCCACCGGAGGCGGCCACGTTCGACGGCACGCTCGCGATCGAAAATCGTTTCGATTTCACCGATCTCAGCCAATGCACGTTCCACTGGCAACTCGGTTCGTTTCCTGATCCTGGTGCCGGCGCGGGAACGGATTTTGTCGCCACCGTGAATGGTCGCAAATTCGCCGGACCCGCCATCGCGCCCGGCGCATCCGGAAGGCTCGGGCTTGACCTGCCGGCGAACTGGGCCGACTACGATGCGCTCCGGCTGACGGCGGAAGATCCGCACGGCCGCGAAATCTACACCTGGACGTGGCCGTTGCGCGGCGCGGCGCAGGTGCGGGATCGGATCGTCGGTGGTCAGGCCGAACTGGCACGCCGGCTGATGATCGGGATTGCGGGCGGCGAGCTCAGCGTCACCAACGGCCCGCGTGTCTGGCGATTTGATTTGGCGAGTGGCCGATTGAATGGAGTGAGCGTCGCTGGCCAAACCGTGGCGCTGGCGAATGGGCCGCGACCCGTGACGGGTTTATGGAGCACCAACAGCGTTACGCACGGTTTCAACGGCGCGGATTACGTGGTGACGATGAATAACGTGACGAACGCGAGCGATGGTTTCCAATGGTGC
>DAOLDN010000456.1:0-3338 GCA_035327385.1 Verrucomicrobiota bacterium
CATTTTCTATGTGTGGCGGGCGCGTAGCTTGAAGAAACATTGAGGGATTTTCATCGGAGAAGCGTAAATGAAGATGGGAGAGGCAGTCTCCCACCTGTTTTGAACATGAAAGACCGTGAACAAGAAAAAAATGACCCGGCATTGAGCGCGTTGCTGAAGGCATGGAAATTGGAGGAACGTTTGCCCCCCACATTCCAGGAGCGCGTGTGGCGTCGCATTGAAACCGCTGAAGCCGGCTCTGCTTTCAACATCTGGCCGGATTGGCTGGTCGCCCCGTTCACCCGCCCCGCTTTCGCGACCGCTTGCGCCAGTGTGCTGCTGGCCGCAGGCCTGATCGCAGGATTCTGGCGTGCCGATCGCGACGCGGCGCGGTGGGACGGCGAATTGTCCCATCGCTACGTGGCTGCGGTTGATCCTTACGCCACCCGGCCTTGAGCCATGAAACGAGCGCTTCTCATCCTTGTTGCCGGAGTATTGCTTGGTGTCCTGGCAGGCGGTTCAACGTATTTGGTGCGGACGTCTCCGCATCGGGCGATGTTGCGCGACAGCCAGCCGGAACTGGCTTGGTTACAGCACGAATTCAAGCTCAATGACGATGAGTTTGAACGCGTCGCCACACTGCACAACGCCTACCTGAAACAGTGCGCGGAAATGTGCGAACGCATCGCCGGCACAAATCAGTTGGTGAGCCGGCAGATCGCCGCCGATCTGGCGGTGACGCCCGAGGTAGAAAGGCTGCTGGCAGACTCCGCGGCCTTGCGCGTGCAATGTCAGAAGGAGATGCTTGCACACTTCCTTGAGGTAAGCCGGACCATGCCTCCCGAACAGGGCCGGCGCTACCTTGCGTGGATGGAAAAGCGCCTGTTCTCAATGAGCCACGAAGCCGGGGCACGGATCGAATCCAACCAACACCATGGCCACTGATCCAAACGACGAACTGGATCGTCTGGACATGGAGCGGTTGTGCCGGGGTCACGATGCAGCGCTCAACGACCTCATGGAACGCCATGGTACGCGGCTGTTTCATTACCTGATCCGCCAGTTGCAGAACGAGGCTGACGCCGAAGATGTCGTGCAGGATGCGTTTGTACGAGTGTTTCAACATCGCCAACGATACGTTCCTCGTCATCGTTTCAGCACCTGGCTCTTCACCATTGCCACCAACCTTGCGCGCGACCGCCAGCGTTGGCGCAAACGCCATCCGCACGTTTCGGTGGAAGCGGAAGACGAAACCACAAGCCATGGCTTAAAGGACACTTTGCCATCCGGCAGCGCGGGACCGGGTGACTCGTTGGTGGCCGACGAACGCGGCCAGGCCGTCCGTGCCGCAATCGCCGGGTTGCCCGAGGATTTGCGCACGGTAATTCTGCTTTTCGAATACGAGGAACAATCCCAGCAGGAGATCGCATCAATCCTGAAATGCACTCCAAAGGCAGTGGAAATGAAACTCTATCGCGCCAGACATCAACTGCGGGAGCGTTTGTCCGGGCTGCTTTGAGCAATATCCGGTGCGGTCCCGCCAATTCTGTTGCACTACCTTTTCGAGGGTGTTTTCAAGCCGCGGCGTATTACTTCCAGAGTGCGGATACCGTTTCCGCGACAACAAAAAGAAAGAACAATATGAAAGCAACCATACTCATTAAAACCATCGCGACCTCGGCTCTGGTCATCGCCGTGGCAACCATCATTGCGACTCCAATGCGTTCCGCCGCGGAAGACATGGTCAAAGGCGGCCAAAAGCAACTCCAACTCAACCAATCGGCAAAAACAACCAAAGGCGTTCCAATCACGAGCACCGCCGATCTGGAAAGCGTGAAATCCGGCGACCAGATCGTCATGTCCTGTCCAAAATGCAAAAATGTGACGGTGACCACCGTCTCGATCGGCGGCAGAGGGGCGTTCAGCAAAACTTCCACATCCGTCCAACATCTTTGTCCCGGCTGCAAGACAAAGCTCGAAACGACAGGCCACGGCAAGGCCAAAATGGACAAGATCGTCCACTCCTGCTCGGATTGCGGCAGCACCGACGCCTACTGCTGTGTCGTGAAAAAAGGCGGTGACCCGACAAAAGGGATGGATAAGTAAACGCCGACGTGCATAGCAGGCAGCGAGGCGGATGAAATTGAAGTTTCATCCGCCTTGACGTTTTTGTCTCGGCCTTGATGTTTCTCGGCTCTAATCTCTTGCCGTGAAAGCGGTCCAACTCGTCCAGCACGGCAAGCCCGGCATGTTCGAACTTCGCGAACTGCCCGAACCTCACCCGAACGCTGATGAAGTGGTCGTCCAGGTCCAAAGTTGCGGATTGAACCGTCTGGACCTGTGGCTCGAAGAGGCCGGCCTGCCAATGCGCGTCCCACTCCCCCGCACTCCCGGTGGCGAAATTGCGGGACGCATCATCCAAACAGGTGCGGACGTGGAGGATTGGAAGCCCGGCGATGATGTCGCCATCCAATCCAACATCTTCTGCGGTGAATGTGAATTCTGCCGTCGCGGTGAAGAATCACTCTGTTTGCGCGGCGAACTGTTGGGCGTGGTGCGCGACGGAGGTTTCGCGGAAAAGGTCATCGTCCCGTCACGCGCACTGGTGCAACTGCCTGCCGGAGTGGATTACGACACGTCCGCCGCGCTCACACTTGCAGGCAGCACCGCAATGCACATGCTGACCGACCGCGCGCAAGTCCGCCAGGGCGACTGGGCGCTCATCATCGGCGCGTCCAGCGGAGTCGGTTCGGCGGCGATTCAAATCGCAAGACACCTTGGCGCCCGCGTCATCACCACTGCGTCCAGCGAGACGAAACGGTCGCTGGCGAAACATCTCGGCGCGGAATTTGTCGTGGACTCCACGAATCCCGACTGGCCGGACGAAGTCCGCAAACTCACCGGCAAGCGGGGTGTGGATCTGGTAATCGAGCACGTCGGTGGCGACGTTCTCGTGAAATGCTTCGATTGCCTCGCTCGCGGCGGAACGATTGTCACCTGTGGCGCGACGGCAGGACGCGACGTTCCGCTCAATCTCTGGCCGTTCTTCGTGAAACAGCATCGGCTCATCGGCAGTTATGGCCGCAACCGCGCCGACATTCAGGCCACGCTCGAATGGGCCGCCGCCGGCAAACTGAAACCCGTGATTGATTCCATCTTCCCGTTGGATCAGGTTCCTGCCGCCTTCGCCAAACTCCGGTCGCGCAACGTGCTTGGAAAAGTGTTGATAGAACCATTTGAGCCGGAATCCGAGGGTGACTGACCCCGTGGCTGCGCTCGTGAGAGCGCGGCCAGTTTCCCGAAGCCTCCCATGTCAGCCGCGCTCTCACGAGCGCAACCACGAGCATATTTTGCTTGCC
>DAOLDN010000457.1:0-3316 GCA_035327385.1 Verrucomicrobiota bacterium
CCCGTGTTGCGTCGTCGGCGACAATGCCCGCGTCGGAACACGCGTGGTGTTGCACGGAGGAAACCACATTGGGGCCAATTCAAAGATCGGCGATGACACCGTCCTGTTTCCGAACGTCACGCTTTACCCGG
Organism: Verrucomicrobiota bacterium; assembly: GCA_035327385.1. GTDB lineage: Bacteria > Verrucomicrobiota > Verrucomicrobiia > Limisphaerales > JADLHS01 > DAOLDN01. The sequence goes on from DAOLDN010000457.1 coordinate 132, forward strand.
GCACCGAACTCGGCTGCCGCGTTCGCATCCATGCAGGCACAGTCATCGGCTCGGACGGCTACGGCTATGTTCAAGACGCTGGCATCCATCGCAAAGTGCCGCAGATCGGCAACGTCATCATCGGCGACGACGTTGAGATCGGAGCCAACGTTACGATTGACCGCGGCGCGCTCGGCCCGACGGTGATCGGGAAAGGCACGAAGATAGACAACCTCGTCCAGATCGCTCACAACGTTCAGATCGGAGAGCATTGCCTCGTCATCTCGCAGGTCGGCATCGCCGGCAGCACCAAGCTGGGCAATTACGTCGTGTTGGCCGGTCAGGTCGGACTGGCAGGCCATCTCAAGATTGGAAATCAAGTCACCGTCGCCGCTCAATCCGGCGTGATGCACGACATTCCCGACGGCCAGAAATGGCTCGGCTCCCCCGCAGCGCCGGACAAGGAAATGAAACGCCAGTTCATCGCCCTCAAACACCTCCACGAACTGGCAAAGCGCGTAAAAGAATTGGAACGGAAACTCGGCGAACGAGGATGACTACCGTCCCAATTCCCCACAGAAAGTCCGGGTCATGAAAAATCTTGTGGAAAGCGCGACCACGCCGGGTGCATATTGACGGCGTGACACCGGCAGAAACGAAAAACAATAACGGGGCGGCCGCATCAGTGGAGGAAATCCAGCAGGGCTGGCACGATCTCACGCTGCGCGTCGGCCAGTTGGAGGCCGAAAAAGACCTGCTCGAACAGCAAAACAAGGCGTTGCGGTCCATCCTCGAACGCTGCATCGAACACCGCCAGAAATCCCACGGCGAACTCGTCCTGCTCCTCACCAATCTCGTCAGCAAGCTGCCCATCAACGACGTCGGCATCATCGTTTCGCGCCTCGTCGAACACAACGCCCACGTCAGCGAGGTGTGCGCGGCATTGACGCACGGCAAGGTCGAGGCCGGCCTGCCGCAGCCCGCCATGTTGAAGGCGCTCGACCAGACCAAACGCGACCTGCAAGCCGCGCTGAAACCCGCCGTGGAGGCATTGATCCATCTCGACACCTCGTTCGAAACCGCGGTACTAAAATCGTTCATCCAACAGCCGGAATCGTTCTTCACACCGGCGGCAGTCCGCGCGAACCGCTGTTTCATCAAGGGCCTCGTCGCCCGAGAGCGAATCCTCCGCGAATTCGGAGAGGATTCGCTGGCGCTGTTCACGGACATGACCACCGACCCGAAGTTGAATCCGCGTCCCAAGCCCGATGAGATCGCCCTCGCGTTCCGGAGCGACTTTGAAACGGCGCTCGAACAGGCCACCACTCTTCCCTCTGAAAAACGCAAGAGCCTGCGCGAACTGTACGACAAGGTTCAAAGCGCAAAACTTCAACCCGAGGTCGCGCGCAAACAACGGCACGCGTTCCTCAAGATGTCGTTCATTCTCGAACTGCTGCATTACTACGAGAACCAGAACATTGAGGCGCCGGACGTGGTGTTCGCGCAGCGGCTGCCGGCCTTGATCGAACAACTCGCACTGCCCGCCTCCGGAAAGACGCTCGACGAAAAACAGATCGAGGAGTCCGAGAAACTCCTGACCCACATCATCAGTGCGGACCACCGGCTCATGGCCATCAACAACGTCGGCAAAGGCGGCGGTCTGGCAAGGACGTTGAAATACGTCATGCGACTGCGCGCCGAAAAAGACCCCAACGCCAATCCCGCCATCCAGAACGAGATCATCCCGGATTTTGCAAAACACCTCATCCCGCCGCCTCCGCAAAAGCCGCCCACGGCCCAGTCATTGTCGGCCGTCTTCAAGTTTTTCACGCCTGAAATGCAGCGCCCCGTCGTGCGAGGCGTCATGGCGTGCGACCGGTTGAAACGCGACGAGGCGGAAGCATTGGGCCGCGCCATTGCAAAGGAACTCGACCTCCAGGGATTTGAGGAGGAAGCCAAGGCGCAGGCGTCGCTGGCCGCCGCCAACGCCTCTGAAAACGAACGCGTGCTGGCTTGGGAAGGCATCCGCCAGATGATCGCCAGCCGCACCGAGCCGGCCACCGTCGCCACTGCCATCCGCGAACGACTCCAGGCCAGATACGAACCGGACGAGGTCAAACAAAGCTGGGTCATACTCACGGAATCCGACCCCATCGCGTTCATCCGCATCTTCTGCCAGTTGCCCTATCTGCCGAGCGGCAAGACCGATCCCATCGCACGGCCCGTGATGGAAACCTACGTCACACGCCTGACTCACGAAAAATACGCGGCGGCGTATCACAAGATTTCCAACAGCCTCAAAAACATGTTCAAGGCCAATCCGCACAGTCCCACGCTGGTCAACTTCCTGTCGTTGGTGAAATGGGTGGACCCTGCCGCAGCCGAAAAAATGAGCGCCGACATCGGCATGGCCGCTGCGGTGCATTGAGTGGAATAAAGTTCCCGCCCGGACAGAGCGCAACTTGCCGCCCCGGCGTGCGGACGATTCCCGTCCGCAGCACGCCTCCGCAGAGACAGCCTTTCATTTCCAACGGTTATCCCGCCATTTAAGCGCTGCGACCGAGGACTGGTCGCGCTCCGTCGGCGAAGTGTCAAGAAGCTTGCGGTCGGACATCGCCTGCCGCGATGGCTGGCCAAAGTTTTTCAATTCACACCCTTTCCGCGTCGTGCTTACCTTGTGCGCGATGAACGACGCGCCAACGTCCCACGCGACGCCCAACACGCTACACACATCCCCCACCCCGCCGGAACGCACCGGAAACGGACGCGGCTTCTGGGCGCTGTTCGCCACTCAATTTCAAGGCGCGTTCAGTGACAACGTCAACAAGTTCCTCGTCACGTTTCTCATCGTCGGCATGGGGTTGTCTCTGGAATCGCGCGACAAACTCGTGCCGGTGGTCGGGGCGCTGTTTGCGCTGCCGTTCGTGCTGTTTTCGATGACCGGCGGTTTCCTCGCCGACCGCCACAGCAAACGCACCGTCGTCATCGGAACAAAGGTCGCCGAAATCCTCATCATGCTGCTGGCCACCCTGGCGTTCGCGCTCGGCAGTGTGTCGTTGATGCTGGTGGTTGTGTTTCTGATGAGCGCCCAGAGCGCTTTCTTTGGCCCGTCGAAGTACGGCCTGTTGCCCGAACTGTTGCCGGAAAAGCAACTTTCCTGGGGCAACGGCATCATCAGCCTGGGCACCTATGTTGCCATCATTTCA
>DAOLDN010000458.1:0-3305 GCA_035327385.1 Verrucomicrobiota bacterium
GCCGCTCGCCATTGATGAAAATCTCCTCCGTCCGCAAATCCGCCGGGACTTGCGCGCGCAGGATTCCGTTCGTGTAAGGCTGCCAGTTCAGGCCGTCGAGCCGGAGGCCGCCGCTGATGATCGGCGTTTCCCCATTGTAGTTTTGGAACACCACCGGTTTGTCTTTCGTGCCGGAATCTTCCGCCGTGAAGACGAGCGGCGCGGGCAGATAGTAAGTTCCCCCGCGTAGGAAAACGTCGCCGTGTTTCTGGCGCACGGCCTGTTGCGCGCGTTGCAGCGTGGCGAACGGCTTTTCAAGCGTGCCGGAATTGGCGTCGTTTCCGCTCGGCGAAATGTAATACGGTTGTGCGTTGCAGACGGGGACCAAGCAGACCGCAAGCGTCGCGCACAACGTGTGGTTGAGTATGGTTCGATTCGGCAAATTCTAAACCAGTTTGGTCAGTGGCCATCAGTGGAGACCGGACTGCACCACAAATCATTCGGGGTTCCCGTCTCGTAAGCCCACGCCACCATTTTGACAGATATTTCCCGGCCGGCACTGCCATCAATTCTGCCTATCTGAGCGGCTTTTCCGTGACGTTGAGAAAACGATGGCACCACCTGATGCGACTTGTCCCATTCCAACGGATAATTTGAAAAGTCATTCCATGTGGTGGAGTTGACGTAAATATTTTTCTCGTCATTCTCCCATTGCAAGATGCTTGTCGGCTTGAATTGAGATCGTTTGTAGGAAGACTTGCGGTCCTGGTAACCCACGGCAGCACCATTCCAGACATAGCTGCTGATGAGTTGGTTTCGGAGCAGGTAGTTCGAATCCACTGTATCCTGGGGACAAAGCAATGACTTCGGATTGCTCAGATATGGATACAACTGCCCGTTCCCAGGGGGCGTTGGATTGCCTGAACCCGGAGCCGGGATGCCAGTAAACCAACTGACCTGACGGTCATAGAACGTCTTAAAATTCGCGATGGTACGCCCGACAGGTACCATGTTCGGCGGATTGGCCGCCGAAACCCAACAGTCGGACGTGACGTGCCAACCGGGCAGTGGCAGGTGATCGTTGTTGTCGTCGCAATACATCGCCGCCGCCAGCATGGTTTGTTTGCAGTTGTTGATGTCGTTGGCGGCAAAAGCCTTGCTCTTGGCATTGGACAGCGCAGGCAACAGCATGGCGGCCAGGATCGCGATAATGGCGATGACAACAAGCAGTTCGATCAGAGTGAACGCGCGCTGATCACATCGTTTGTAGACGAAGTGATTCATGGCAGTTTCCTTTTGTTTGCGGCAGCAGTTCATGGCAGCGGCGGGCCGAGTTTGACACGATAGAATCTCTGTGGGTCGGCGGAATTTGTGTCCATCCACTCGAACGGCAGCGCGGGTGAGTTGGTAACGAGGACCGTGCTCCATTGCGTGAGGTTGGTCGAAGTTTCCACCGCGTAATCCGGCCCGCTCTGGCCGCTGATGCTGAAACCGAACTGTCCGCCCGCGACGGAAACACTGCTGACCGTGGGCACGATAAGCGGATTAACCACAACCGCGAAACTCTGCGTGGCGCTCAGACTGGGCGTGCCGTCGTCGGAAACTTGCAGCGTGAAGTTGTTCGTCGAATCCGCCTGCGTGACGAGCGGACGGAACGAGAACGCGCCGCTGTTGGTGTTGAGCGCGGCATTCGCCGGACCGGTGAGCAGCGCGAAGGTTAGCGTCTGCGGCGGCTGATTGGTGTCCGTGGCGTTTGCCGTGAACGCCACGGTCTGGCCGACGTTCACGGTCTGGTTGGCAATCGGATCCAGCGTCGGCGGCGTGTTGGTCGGCCCAGTGAGCGTGAGGGCGATGGTTTTCGTGTGGCTAATCAATCCAGCTTGGGCAATGACCGTCACGTTCGTGGTGACGGGGACAACATTGCTGGACGCCGTGAGCGTCAGCAGGCTCTGTCCCCCGGTGTTGGGATTGTTGGTGAATGTGGCGAAGACGCCGCTCGGCAGATTGCTGACGCTGAGCGTGTAAGCGGCGTTCAGACCGTTGGTCGCGGTCACGGTGATTAAGCTCGTGCCGTTTGTGCCGCTGTTCACGGTCAGGCTGGCGGGACTCACCGCCAGATTGAAGTCCGGTGTCACCTCATTCCAGGAAATGGAATCCACGTAGCACGTGTTGGTCCAGCCGCCGTTGGTGGTGAACTTAAGGTTCAGCCGCTTCAACGGTGCTGTGTTGGTTGACTGCACCGCCACGGTAAACGTGTTCCAGGCATTGGTCGTAAAACTGTTATACCAGGATTGCTTCCAGTCCCAGTTGTAGTCCTGGAAAATGGGCTCGATGGTGGAGATCTTGTGACCGCTCGGGATCCAGACGCGGAAGGTGATCGTCGCCCCGGCGGGTGCCGGCACGTCGTTCAGCGTTACCGTCGAGTTGCCCGCCGACGCACCGTTGAAGTTCACCGCGAGCGACCGATTTCCGGCGTACTTCTGCACGCTGGAACTCGTGACTCCGGAAATGATGCCGCCGCCGCTGTACCAGCCTTGCGGGTCTGTTTCAAAATGGTATTGCGCCGGGTCCGGATTGACTCCCGGAGTTGTCGCGCTGGCTTCGGGTGCAAAACCGGACACTCCGGACGCGTTGACACCCGCCACGCGATAGTAATAAGTCGTGCCGTTGTTGAGGTTGGTGTCGGTGTAGTTCGTACTCGTGATGCCGGTAACGGCTGGCGTAGCGGATTGAAAACCCGATCCCGCGGATCGGTAGAGATTGTAACTCGTGGCCCCGCTGCCCGCAGTCCAAGAGAGAGTCACCTGCCCCACGCCGCCGGTCGCGGTCAGGCCGGACGGCGCATAGGGCGCGCCGTTGGGCGGCGGCGGAGCAGCGCCACCGGTCAACGCGGACAACAGTTCGGGATCTGTGACCGCGCCCGAAGTCCAATTGAACGGGCTGTTCGGGGTGCTCCAATAGAAGGGACTCAGTCCGTGGGCGCGGGCGGATTCGGCGACGTAATTGTTCCAGTAGCGCGTGGAGTCCCGATTCCAAGTTGCCTCCGCTCCAGTCAGGGATGGTGTCGCAAACGCCCCGAGTTCACCAATCAAAACCGGGATGCCTTTGCTCACATAGAGGTCGGCCAGAATTTGGAAGCCCGAGTCTATGTCACCCTCCTGACCCCAGGTGGCGTTGCGGCTGGGGTTGCCCGCGTAATGGTAGGCCGGCCCCCAAAAGTAGATCGCGTTGCCCCACGTTTGATCCGTATGAATGATCGTGAACAGCGAGGGCGTGTAGTTGTGATACTCGACCATGATCCGATTGGGGGTTGGGTCTGTCGGCAG
>DAOLDN010000459.1:0-3299 GCA_035327385.1 Verrucomicrobiota bacterium
CAGTAACCAGCGGTGAAGTTCAACACCAGCGCCCCCACGCAGAAGACAAACGCCGGCCACGTGCCCAGCCGCAACCCAGCCGCGATCCACAACGGACTGGTCGGCACCCCCGCCAACGGGAGTACAACCAGCGCCAGAAACAACAACAAAGGATGCGTCGTGCCGATCACATCCAGCGTCGCCTGCCACCATTGAGTAAGCGTTTCCACCATTTGATCTTTTGTGGTTCGGCCAGTCGTATCTATCACCGTATCCAATCCGGTGCGCCGGTCACTTTGTCCGCGTCTTCCATGCGCCCGCCACTTCGCTGAAAATGTCATCCAACGACTTGGTGATGTCCCAGCCCGGATAATGCGTCCGCAGCTTGCTGAGATTGCTGATGTAACAAATGTGGTCGCCCTCACGCGCTTTCTCGACGTACTCCGATTTCATTGGCTTGCCCGTGAGCGCCGCAACCCGCTCGAACGCCTCAAGAATCGAACACGAGTTCGCTCGTCCACCGCCGATGTTATAAACCTCCGCGCAACGCGGTGCCGCGATGAACCGCTCCGCAAATCGGGCCACATCCAATGAGTGGATGTTGTCGCGCACCTGCTTGCCCTTGTAACCGAAAATTTTGTAGGTCCCCCCGGTGACGTTGACCTTCACGAGGTAACTGAGAAATCCGTGCAATTCCACGCCCGAATGACTCGGCCCCGTCAGACAGCCGCCGCGCAAACAACACGTCGGCAACCCGAAATAGCGACCGTATTCCTGCACCAGAATGTCTCCGGCAACCTTCGACGCTCCGAACAGTGAGTGCTTGGATTGATCAATGGTGAAGTCCTCCTTGATGCCGTCCGCATACACCGGATCATCATAGTCCCAGCGCGTGGGCAGTTCCTTCATCCGAATCCGGTTCGGCGCGTCGCCATAAACCTTGTTCGTGGACAAATGCACCAGTGGCGACTCCGGACAGGCCTGCCGCATCGCCTCCAGCACGTTCAACGTGCCGACGGCGTTGACATCAAAATCATCGAACGGCCTGCTGGCCGCCAGATCGTGACTGGGCTGGGCCGCCGTGTGAATCACCGCGTCGGGCTTGATCCGCTTGAACAGATCGAGGACCGCCTGACGATTGCGGATGTCCAGCTCCGCGTGTTCGAAATTCTTGTATTCGCTGACAAGCCGGCTCTGATTCCAGCGCGTGTCGCCCTGCGGCCCGAAGAAATCGGCCCGCATGTTGTTGTCCACGCCGCAAACGCGCCAGCCGGCGCTGTGGAAATGTTTGACCATTTCCGATCCGATAAGCCCGTTCGACCCCGTCACTAACAATGTCTTCATGTGTTGCATTCTCCGTTTATTGTTTGCTTCAAAAATAACCGCCATTTCAGGCGTCGCGCGCGGGCAATGCCGCGCCGTCCTCCGCCAGGATTTCAGCAATGTCCCGCACCTTCATCTCGCGACCGCCCGGCTTTGCAGCCAGGGCATCGCTCATCATGTTCAGGCAAAACGGACAGGCGGTCGCCAGCGTTGCGGCTCCGGTCGCCACCGCTTCCGTTGCGCGAATCGCGGAAACCCGCTGCGATGGCGGCTCCTCAAACCACATCCGCCCACCGCCCGCTCCGCAACAAAATGTTTTGCCACCGTGCCTCGGCATCTCCCGGACGGGCGCGCCCGTCGCAGACTGGAGAACATTCCGCGGCGCGGCGCTCTCATCGTTGACTCTCGCGAGATAGCACGGATCGTGCAAGGTGACAGCCTCCAGACTCCGTCCCTGGCGCACCAGCCGCCCGCTGCCGATCAGTTCGGACAACAACTGCGAGTGGTGCTGCACCTCGTAACGACCGCCAAATTGCGAGTACTCGTTCTTCAACGAATTCATGCAATGCGGACAGGGAGTGACGATCTTCCTCGCCTTGCGCCTGTTGAGAGTCTCGATGTTTGCCTTCGCAAGTTCCTGAAATGAGAATTCGTCACCCAGCCTCCGCGCGGGGTCTCCGGTGCAACACTCCTCCTTGCCAAGAACCGCAAAACTGATGCCAGCCTCCTCAAACAGTTGCACCAGCGATCTCGCCACCTTCTGTGCGCGCGGATCAAATGTCACCGCGCAGCCCAGCCACAGCAAATATTCGTAATCCGGATTGGTTTCCACCGTCGGCACGTTCAACCCTGCGGCCCATGCCATGCGGTCGCCGGCGGATCTCCCATACGGATTGAACTGTCTTCCGATGCCGGCCAGAGCCTTGGCAGGCGGGCCGGCAATTTGTCCTTCGCCCACAAGATGACGGCGAAGGTCTCCGATCAAATCCACGTGCCCGATCAACACCGGACATTCAAAGACACAGGCCTGACACATGGTGCAGGCCCAGAGCGTTTCAGAACTGATCACTGCCCCGTGCAGCGGGCCGCGTTGGGCCGACGGCAGCATGGCATTGCGGAGCCCCACCACCACGGCTTTTGGAGAAAGCGGCTTGCCACTGGCCCAGGCCGGACACGCCTCCTCACAGCGACCGCACTCCATGCAGGCGTCCAGACTCAGCAACTGCTGCCGCGTGAAATCGCCGATCGCCGACACTCCCACGCGACCGCTTTTTTCCACGTCCTCAATCTTCAACGGCATCAACGCGCCAGCGGAACGCGCCGGTCGTGCGGCAATGTTCATCGGCCCGGTCAGCACGTGCATGAACCGGGTGACCGGAATCAACGCAAAAAACGCGGCCACCAATACGGCATGCAACCACCATGCCGCCAGATGCAGGTGTCGGGTCGTTTCAACGTCGAAGCCGCGCAACGTGGTCCGCTCGATCAGGTGGCCCACTACCGACCATCGCGCGGTTTCCGACGGCACCTGCGTGTAATGCAGCCTCAACGCTTCGACCAGAAAACCCGTCACACCCAACGCCAGCAACACGCCCAGCAGCCCCCAATCCCGCGCATTGTGCCCGAGCGCCGATGGACGATTGAACGTCCGGCGATAAAGCGCCAGCAGACATCCGACACAAAACGCCACCCCGAAAACGTCCAGCGTCAGCTCATAAATTAAATAATACCAGCCGCGATGAAAGTTGACCGGACCAGCGTCGGCGATCATCAGCAACGTCGTGCCGATGGTGAGGACAACGAAACCGCTGAAGAGCAGGACGTGCAACGCCGCCCCGAGAGACTTGCGGTGAACACGCTTTTGGGCCAGCGCGTACGTGGCCAGACGGCGCAACCACAGACGCCAATCCATCTCGAAACCGCCCGGTTGTCCCTGTCGCCATAATCGCACGCGACTCCACACCTGCCAGACCAGCGATCCCATTCCCGCCAGCATC
>DAOLDN010000460.1:0-3295 GCA_035327385.1 Verrucomicrobiota bacterium
AGCGCGGCAATCATCACCAGCGGTGCCAGCAGGTCCAGGCCGCGAACGTTGTAGAGTTGGTGCAGAAAATCCTGGGGTGTGACGTATCCATGGCGTTTGGACAGCCCGTGCATCTGCGGCGCAAAAAGCAGGTAGCCGACGATGATCGCCGTCATGAAATGCACGCACGCCAACCACGAGAAGCCCACCCGATACGCCTTGCCACTGAACCCGAACAGCGTGTTGCCGCTGTATTGAGTGGCGTATAGCGTCAAGAACAGCACGAACATGCCGGTTGCGCCGCCGCCGAGATAAAAGTCCTTGAGCGAATTCTCCTGCCGCGCACACCGACCCCACCAGCCGACCAACAGCAACGACGCCAGATACAGTCCGATGAAGGCAAGGCCCGCCGGGCTGAACGGAATGATGGATTGCTCATTCATCCGTCAAATCCGTGGCTTCAATTGTGTCCGGCCAGTAGCGCAACAGCAGCCATGCGGTGAAGACTGACATCAACACCGACGCACCGATTGAAACCGCGGCCCACAACGGAATCCCGAGGAACAAACGCTCGTCATCCGCCGGCCAGTACCAGGGAATCGCGATCGCAAGGAGCGCTGCGTAGGCCAGCCAGACCGGCCAGCGCGCAAAGACTGGAAGGCGGCGAATGGAATCGGACATGAGTCAACCATTTACACCCGTAACATTGAATTAGCGAGCAGTTATCCCCGCCGCTCTTTGATGCCAGAATATGCCACGACCTCGCCCTTCGGCTTCTCGCCTTGCGGGCCGCCGTGGTGGAGACGCACGCGCACTGCGCCGGTTTCGCCCTGCGAGGTCACGCTCGCCACTAACGCCGTAGCGCAGATTGGCAATCTGCTGTATCGCCGACTGGCAGTCGGCAGCGCGTCGCAACAACCAACGTATCAGTATCTCGCCACGCCCCGCAGGTTGCCAACCTGCGACACAGCAGACTGACAGTCTGCGCTACATGCGCTAGAAGCGCGTTGCTAGATGCGCCGCAATTTTCCAACATCCCATCGTGAATCCCGACGAGCCCAACCCCGGCTTGACCCGTGTGAAGTTCCAACTCCGCGCGGATGGTGTTCCTGATGAAACTCCCAACGCGCTCCGCACTGGCATCCACTCGCGCGGCTACCTGCCCCATGTGAAACGCGAAGGCGCTTCCTACTTCGTCACGTTCCGGCTCACGGACTCATTGCCCAAAGAAGTGCTGCTCCGCTTCGAGCATGAGCACGCGGAAGCCTTGCGCCGCCTCACGGCCAAAGCCACCACTGAACAAGCCGAGGAGATTCACCGGGAACTGCGCCGCAAGATCGAGCGTTACCTCGATCAAGGCGCGGGGGAATGTCACCTGCGGCGACCCGAAATCGCCGACATGGTTGCCGACGCCCTCCGCCACTTTCATGACCAGCAATACGTGCTGGATGAGTGGGTGGTGATGCCCAATCACGTCCACGTCCTGCTTTGGCCGATGCCGAACTTTACGCTGAGTGAAATCCTCAAGAGCCGCAAACGGCACACGGCCCGCCAGGCAAATCTGATCCTGGGCAGAACCGGCGAAACCTTCTGGCAACGTGAATCCTACGACCACTGGATTCGTAACGATGAGGAAAAGGGGCGCATCCGTCGCTACATCCGGATGAATCCGGTGAAGGCCGGTTTGTGTAAAGCATCGGAAGATTGGAAGTGGAGCAGCGCGTGGCCGGGCTGGAAAACGGCAGCGCAGCCGCCGACGTAGCGCAGACAGTTTTGTCTGCTGTATCGCCGACTGGCAGTCGGCAAAGCGGGGCTACAACCGGCGCGTCAATCAATCGCAACGCCTCGCAGGTTGCCAATCTGCGACACGGCAGACTGCCAGTCTGCGCTACGAACGCTTCGCCCGCGTCCGCCCCAGCCGTAACGCAGATTGTTAATCTGCTGTATCGCAGACAGCCTGTCTGCGAAGCGTGATCACGCCCTTCGCTCTTTGATGCTCGCCAGAATATCCGCGATGACTTCCCCCTTCGGCTTCGCGCCTTGCGGGCCGCCGTGGTGGAGACGCACGCTCACCGCGCCGGCTTCCCGGTCGCGTTCGGCTACAAGAGACCTCGCCCGAGCATTTGCTGGCTCAAGGATTCAACCGCCTCCTCCAACGCGGGCAGGGAAGACGCGGGCCAGAGGCCGATGCCCAGTTCGTCGCACAGCGGTTGCAAGACAGGTTGCAGGCGTGAGCCGCCGATGTGGAGCTTCCCCGGCAGGACTTTGCCCATGCGCAGCGCTTTGACAAGGGTGCGTCCGGCGGCTTCGCCGGGAGTGAGCGCGCCGCTGGCCACGTCCATGCCGATAACCAGGCCGCGTTGTTTCTCCACCAGCAAGGCGAACCGGCCAAAGCAGGGGCGTCCGTTTTCGTAGAACGAACCGCCGGGCATCATCGTGCAGTCAAATTCACATTCGAGGCCGGGTTCGTGCTTGAGCGCGCGGAGTTTTTCGAGGTCCGCGCCGGTGACTTCAGACGGCTCGAAGCCGCTGAGCGGGGGCAGCAGCAGCGGCCGCCAGTCGAGGTCGGCGGGTGTGAGCAACCGCGCGGGCAAGGCCGCCGGAAGAAAAGGAATCTCCGTCGCGTCGCGGTTTTCGTAAAGGCCGGGATGCTGCTCGAACATTCGGTAGAACGCGGTGAACCGCGGCAGATCGGCGAGCAGTTGATCTGCTTCGGTCTGGTTGATGTGCCACGGATGCCAGCCAGGTTCGGAAGAACGGAATTGCGGCCAGACGAGGCCCTTCCCGGCGGGCTTGAATCCCGCAACCTTGAGCACGGCGAGGTCTTCCTTCCAGAGTTCGCGTTTGGGAACAAATTCGACCTTCAGGCAGTCCATGCCGTCGGCGGTATTCAAGTCCTCGGGATCAGGCGCATCACCCAACATCGCCAGAATCCAGCGCAGCCCCGCGCGGCGGTAGAACACGGCGGCAAACACCTCGCCCGCGTTGCCAAGCACATGGCCGATGCGCTGGTCGCCCGTGAAGGGATCAATCAGCCCTACAGGGTCGCTGTCATGGGCGAATTCCCACGGCTGAAGCGCGGCGAATTCAGCCGTGGCGGCGAGCAACGGACGCCAGGTTTCAGGCGCAACAGGCGGGGGCGGGGCAAGTTTGGCGGGCATCGTGTGGAATGGCTTGGGATGATCTTGAACTCACGCCCGCCGCTCTTGGATGCTCGCCAGAATATCTGCGATGACCTCCGCCTTCGGCTTCGCACCTTGCGGGCCGCCGTGGTGAAGACGCACGCTCACCGCGCCGGCTTCCATGTCGCGACCGC
>DAOLDN010000461.1:0-3291 GCA_035327385.1 Verrucomicrobiota bacterium
TTTGGCGCGAGCGGAGAGCGGCGTTCACGCCGCTTCAATGTCCCAACGGCAAGCGGGCTGTGGATTCCATGCGCCTCGTGAAATCGGAAGTTGAAGCAGGCTGAAGCCCGCGCTCCGTCACCGTATTGCACGAGACGCAATAAGATGAGGCTCGTCTCGTCGAATCCCGGAGCAATGCCGGCCTATTGCTTTCCGTCTTGAGGAGCGGACGGCGGGGCGACGCATCGGGCCAGCAGGCGATGGGAGGTGACGATCCAATAGTAACAATAGGTGACGATGCCGAAATGTTTGAACCCGTCCTCCACATCCATGCCGCCGGGAAGGACATTGACGTCGATCAACACCGAGATCCCCATGACAAAGATGCCGAGAATCAGAATTCTGAATTCTGTTTTCTTCAGGATCAGCTGCGCATTGCGGGCAAAAAAAATGGAGAACGAAATCAGATAGAACGCATAGACAAGAAACTCCGGCCACTTGAGCACCTTGGGGAAGAGTGAGTCATGGATGAGAAAAAAATCGTCGAGCAACAGGGTGAAAGTCAAAATGCCTGCCCAGCGCAACAGGCTGCGTTGACCGGGTTCTTTGATCAAAAACGATGCGAAAAATGGAATGAACGAGCCTGCTGCCCAGACGAGAACGCCAAGATTGGAGAGGAATCCATAGTAGATGGGAAAATGCGCGATCTGCGCCGGGTCACGCGAGATGTGGGTCATCTTTATCCCGCTGAGGGCAAACGCCGCCACGATCAGCGCGAAGAACAGCCAGGTGCATCCAATCCATTTTAGATGATGGCGAAATTTCATAAGTTTCCGGGGTAACGGGCCAACAGCCTTCAACGACTGCGCAAGCTGACCGTTGATTCTGAGTGGCCGGAAAATCGGCCTTGTCAGCGGTCTTTGTGGCGTAGGCTGCTTGCAATGCTTCTGCCCGTCAAGCTGGTTTCTGGATCGCGGGCCGACCGGGGCGCAATTCGACACCAGCACCAACGTAGTGGGGCAGCCGCCCCGGCTGACTTGGTCCGGCAACCGCCTCGGTTGTCGAAAAAAGGCGCGTGTATTCACCAACCGAGGCGGTTGGTGGACTTTTCGCAGGCGGGTCGCCAGCGCCACTGTGGTGCTGTTGTCGAATTGCGCCCGGCCGACCGGATTTCGTCCTCGTCGTCGTTCGCGTCCTCATCCTCGGATTCCCGTGTCAATTCGAGGACGCGGACGAGAGGGAGAACGAGGACGAAAGCAAAAACTTCTCAACGAGAAATCCATGAGCTTACATGGCTGGCCAGTCTGGATGTTCCGGGCGAGGTCGCGGGGATGTGATTTCTTCCGGGAAACTGCCGGCGGATTCAAACCTTATCACTGGCAGACCGCTTCATCCGTTTCTCCAGGACAAACGCGTATTTCGCAAGAACTCCGAAGCCCGTGGCACAGGCGATGACCCATCCGCGCCAGCCGTCGCGCCATGCGCTTTTCAAAATCACCTTCTTCGCGAACGCCGCCCACGGTGAAAAGACAAGATTGTACCAGCGCACAGCGCGGCCCTCGGTTTCATAGCGGGCGGCACCCACGCGGGCATAATGGATCGTTCGTGTCAGATGATCCTCAAGGTCGCGATAGGAATAATGAAGCAGATCACCGCTCAACCGCGTCGTTGCCCCGGTCACGGCAAGGTGCGCATGCGGATCGTGACCGGTCCAGCGCGCGCCGTCACGACGGACCAGTCGCATGACCCAGTCCGGATTCCACGCGTGCCAGATCCAGTCGCCGAGGTAAAATGTGCGGCGATTAATCTCAAACCCGTTTGTCGTCGGCTCGCCGTTCGAAAACAATTTTCGCAACGCATCCGCCAGTTCCGGGGAGACGACTTCGTCGGCATCCAGGTTCAACACCCACGGCTGCTTGCAGAAACCGAATGCGGCGGTCTTTTGCGCCACGAATCCGGCCCACGGCTGCATCTCGAACGTTGCGCCGAAATTGCGGGCGATTTCCGCCGTGCGATCCGTGGAGCCGGAATCGAGCACCACGATTTCCTTCGCCAGTCCACGCACACTTTCCAGGCAGCGCGGCAGGTCGGCTTCCTCGTTGAGTGTGACGATGGCGACGGACAATGGCAGCGGCTCAGGCACGGTCGCAGGATAGCGGGACAACTTCTTGCGGCAAGAATCATCCCGTGCCGCATCGGGCGCATTTTGGCAACGCCCCCGGAGCGCGGACGGTCCCCGTCCGCAGCGGCCGGAATCGTATGGACATCTCCTATAGTTCCACGCCACTCGGCAATCCCAAGTGCTGCGAGCCGGGACTGCTCGCGCTCCGTCGTGGGACATTACCTGGAAGCGCCCTCTCCATTCTGTCAATCAACGTTCACGTGGCGCGGATGGTGCCGTCGCCGAGATCGGCCTTCCAGTTTCTCACGCCCGGACGGTAGATCAGATTCCGCTTCAATTTGCCGAGCACGGATTTCCAGGAAGAGTTGCTGCCCGATTTCAGTCGTTGCTCGAATTGTTTGAGATCATCCGCGAGAGTTTCCCCGTAAGCGGCCTTTTGTCGCGGATAGATCACCTGCACGACATGGTCATAGAGTTTCTGATCTTCCTGGTTGTGTTCCTGGATCAGCTCCCTGTGTTGAGGGTCTGAGGTGACCTGGCGGCTGAGTTTGTTTGATGTGGCGGTATTCGTCGAGCGATAGGCCAGGTCGAGATGGTCAAACCCCGTCCACTGTTTCCAGAGCAGGAGGGTTTCGTTGAAATGCTCCTGAAGTCCCACGAAGCCGCCCTTGGACTCGATCGTGTCGATTGCGCGCTGGGCGTTTTGTTCGCCGCAGATCACGGTGCACATCAGATTCTGATTGAGGCGCATCCAGGTGGGGAAATCGAACTGCTTCCCGCGTTCGAAGAGGTATTGATAATGCGACAAGGAGCGCGACGATGGCTTGCGAAGGATGGTGTAGTACCTGGCATCGGGAAACTCAGCGGCGAATTCAGAGGCGGGCCGCACACCATGTCCGGCGATGCTGATCAACGACGGATAACACTTCTTGATCCATTGCCAGTCTTCAGGACGGGTGCCCTCTGTCACCAGCGCGTCGCAATGATGCCAGCCGAAATTTTTCCGCAACATGGCCCGCATCGTCTGGCCCGCGGTTTTCTGAATATGAACAAATGCGATCATGGATGAACGTCTCCGGATCAAGGAGGCTACGAAAATCAGGAAAATAGGATTCCATGTTCAAGGGTCAAGCCAATACACCGGAGCATCGCCTCGATTGCTTGCAGCTTTACGAACCCGTAGCGGGCAA
>DAOLDN010000462.1:0-3290 GCA_035327385.1 Verrucomicrobiota bacterium
GCGGCGGCAAGCCTGAGCCGGAGTTGGAACGTCTTAGCAGCATTCTCCGCCAGTTCAACGACCTGTTCGGTAACATAGATTGGAAGGATGCCGACAAGATTCGCCACGTCATCGCCGAGGAAATTCCCGCAAAGGTGGACGCTGACAAAGCATACCAGAACGCCCGCAAGAATTCCGACAAACAGAACGCTCGCATTGAACACGACAAGGTCTTGGAGCGCGTCATCGTGGATTTGCTGAATGACCACACGGAATTATTTAAGCAGTTCATGGAAAACCCCCAGTTCAAGAAGTGGCTCAGTGACACCATCTTTACCTCTACCTATAAGGATGTCGCGGCCTGACTATGAAACTGCTCAGCAAAGAACTGGTTTCGCTCGAATACCGCAACTTGCTCCGGCAGGACATGGCCAAGGCTACGGTGTGCCGCTTCATGGTCGCCTACATTTCCCAAGAGGGACTGAACACCATCAATCGCCCCCTGTTCCATAAGGTGCTCCGCGATCCCCGCTCATTCGGCGTCGCCAGCATTTCGTGCGCTTGCAGCTACGAACCGTTGCTGAATCTCCAAACCGAACTCGGCTCGGGCACGCCGGTTCGTCTGAAGTATTTCATGGACCCGGCGATCAAGCCGGACAACGAACCCGGCATCTCGCTCTTCCACTCCAAACTGGTTTACCTGTTTCTTGAACGCGAGCGGAAGTCGGTGGTTTACATCGGCTCTCACAATTGGACGGGCCGCGCCCTCGGGCCTGCCAGTCCTCGCAACGCCGAGGCGTCACTGCGGCTCGAATTCGATTTTGCTCCCGAGCACCTTGAAGGCGTCGGGAATTCCCTGCCCGCCGAGGTGAATCGCCATCTCCTAGACGCTTGGAATTCGCCCGCGTGCTACCCGGCCACCGCGAGTTCGCGACCTGCTTTTGACGAATGGATGCAAAAAATTTGCAAACGCGCCCCAGATTCGCCGGTGAAGGAAATTATCGTCCTGCTCGCCGTCTGCAAAGCACCCCCGCCGCCGTCCGACTGGCTGAATCTCCAAGACGCCGGAATTTATTTTCAAGCACTCGACGAACGCGAAGGCCGGCAGATTTACGATTCCAATGAGGCTCTGATTTTGGTCTGGAATTCGCGCGCCAGCCTTGCCGCCGCCGAGCAACCCGTCATTCTCAGGTGCCGGAAAACGTCCAGTGTTGCTGGACCTAATTCCGAGTTGGCGGGCAATAATGCTGCGACCTCCCCGATGGCGGGCTACAAAGCCATTGTCTTCGACGAGACAAGATTGACCGCGTTGCAGCAAGGCGGCAAGGCCATTGCGGCTGCCATCAAGACTTGGTCCGGACGCGTTGCCGATGTCTTTGATTTTGAATTCCCCACCACGCGCACCCAGTCGGCGCAGGTGGATGGAACCGTGGACCCGCTTTACCAGATTTATTGGCAGACCGAGGCGGTCGTGTTTCCGGCCAACGCCCGCACTCCCGCCGGGGCCAAATTCGCGTGGGAACGGGAAACTTTCGCGGTGGCCAAAAGCAAAGACGCCGCCCGCCTGGAAGAGTCGCCCGGCTACTTCGCGTTGCCTGACGCCAAGGACAGCATCCTCAAATTCTTTGAGCAGGTTCTTCAGGTAAAACCCACCGAAGCACGCGTCCTGCCTTATTCCGAGGCCGATGCCAAAGTGGGCAAGCGCGTGTCCCAGCATCCCTTGCACGACACGTTCATCAGCCCCGAATCCAAGCAAAGCCGTAAGGATTTCTATGACAAAAGCGGGGCCGGCACGCTCGTGGCGGACATTGATGCACCGCAAGACAGGCGGAAATCCGACGAGCTGATTTCAGACGGCGAGTTTTTGCCTCGTGTTCAACGCGTATTCACAATGCCCCTTACCGATCTGCTCACCCACTGGCGCGAAACGGCGCACCGATTTGCGTTCCAAGCGCGAACTAATGAATAGATTTTGGGGCTAACTCGGCTTTGGTGAGCACACAGCTCCAACGTCTTTGGCTTTGCCATTCATTCAACTTTTTAGCACATTAATGTCCAATCAGGTCTTTGGTTATGGAATATCGCTTCCTGTGCCCAACATGCGGTCAGAAGCTCAAGGCGGATGAGGAAACTGCCGGTCGTCGGGTCGAGTGCCCCCACTGCCACGCTGATTTCTTTGCACCCGATCTTGAGCAATCTCTGCCGCCTCCTTCGGCTGAAGTGGCGGCTGACCCAGCTCGCCAATCAATAACCTCAAGCCCAAACCCTGACGGGGAATTGACCTGCCCGGTTTGTTGGTTGCGGTTTGATACCGGCGACATCATGCACATCGCCATTCATGATTCTTTGCGCGGCGATCCAGTGCTTGGCGAGGATGCCCAGCAACGATTCCTCGCAACACGTTTCAACAACGCCGGACAAGCGCTGGATGCAATGGGGATTCCATCATCAGAGGTTGCCTGTCCGCATTGTCGCCGGAAGCTCCCGCCAAGCTTTCTCGGCATGGCGCATCACATTATTTCGCTCGTCGGCGATCAGAGCGCCGGGAAGTCTTACTTCTTGAGCGTCCTGACGAAAGTGTTGCCCGCCACACTTTTTCGTGATTTTGGAATTGTCTTTCAAGACAGCGATCCAACGGGGAACGCACCGGTCAACGACATGCGCAAAGCTTTGTTCGGCGCGCAAACACCGGCCCAGGCAAAACTCGCGAAGACCGTATTCGAGGGCGCTATGTATGAACGGCTTCCCCGTCAGGGGAGAATGGTAGCGCTTCCGCGCCCATTTGTTTACACCCTCGCGCCGGATGACAAGACGCGCGAACAGTGCGCTCTGATTTTTTACGACAACGCCGGGGAGCATTTCCAGCCCGGCGTCAACATTGTTGAACAGCCCGGGGCGCAGCACGTCGCGAGCGCCGCTGGCATCATCTACTTGTTCGACCCATTCAACAGTCCTGAATTTCGCGGAGCTATTCGCGACACGAAAGACCCGCAACTTGAAAAGCCTGTCGTGGACCAGCAAGACATCATCCTTGCCGAAATGCGGGCGCGGATTCAGACGATTCGCAATCTGCGCCCCAACGAGCCGATCAACACGCCAATCGCCTTCGTCGTCGGCAAGTGTGATGTGTGGCTTCAACTGTTGAACGGGCGATCACTCCACCAGCCATGGCGCGATGGAACACTCATCAAGAATGCCGTTGAGGAAAATTCCAACATTGTTCGTGAACTGATGCACCGGCTTTGCCCGTCCGTGGTTGCCAATGCAGAAGCCTTGAGCACCAACGTCATGTTTTTTGCAGCCAGTTCATT
>DAOLDN010000463.1:0-3265 GCA_035327385.1 Verrucomicrobiota bacterium
GCAAGTTGCGATTCCGTCAGGAACGGCGTGGGCGAATACGTGCCCATGCCGCCGGTGTTCAGGCCCGTGTCGCCATCGCCCACGCGCTTGTGGTCCTGCGACGTCGGAAAAATCTTCGCCGTCGTGCCGTCGCAAAGCGCGTGGAGTGACACTTCGATGCCTTCGAGAAATTCCTGGATGACGACATTCGCGCCCGCAGCGCCAAATGCCTTGCTGACCATGATTTCGTCCACGGCCTTTTCGGCTTCGGACTGATTGTTGCAGATCAAAACACCTTTGCCGAGCGCGAGGCCATCGGCTTTCACGACACACTTGCCGCCGAGCGTGGCGCAAAAGGCCTTGGCAGGCCCGGCCTCTGAGAACGTACCAGCACTCGCCGTGGGAATGCCGTATTTCTCCATGAACTTCTGCGAGAAAACTTTCGACGCCTCGAACTGCGATGCCTTCTGGTTCACGCCCCAAATCTTGAGGCCGCGTTTTTGAAACAAATCCACGATACCGAGCGCGAGCGGGTTGTCCGGGCCGACGACGGTGAAATCCACCTTCTTCTCCTGCGCGAACGCGAGCAGCTTCGGCAAATCCTCCGCGCCAATGGTGGCGCATTCCACGACGCTACCGTTCTTGGCGAGACGTTCCTGCGCGATGCCCGCATTTCCCGGCGCGCACCAGATCTTTGCGGCGTGCGGCGATTGCGCGAGTTTCCAGACCAGGGCGTGTTCACGTCCGCCCGAACCGATGACCAAAATCTTCATTGCGGTGCAGATTGAAGCAGTCCACACGGGGAAGTTCAAGGGGCACTATGCCTTGGGGAGTTGGCGCGCGGTTCGCTGATTTCAGAGTTCTGACAAGTTACGGTTGGGTGACCTGCAAGCGCATGAATCGAGTCTCGGCGTTGCTGACAGCGGTTTTGTCGCGGGCCGTCACGGCTTCAATGTTGCCAAGATCCGTCACGGACCAGATTTGGTCCACATCCTCTGACGCTGAACTCCATGCGCCTGTCAATGCGCCGGACACCTCCGCCGCGTAGGTCAGATCAGTCGCTGCCTTCATTTTGTTGTAAGTGAGCGTAAGGAAATTGTTGCTGATCGCTCCGGTTGGCAGGCCGTTTGTACTCGCAATCCCGGGGTCGAGGTTCAAGGCGTATTCCAGGAGCAATGGAACTCCGTCGTGATCGTCATCGGAGTCGGCGGGGAAGGTGGCGGGAATGCCGTGATCAAACTTCCACTGATTGAAGGCGGTTTGCACGAGCGCAGGATTGGCGCTCACCTTGAATGCACGCAGGCTGGTGCGGTGGCCGGCGTATTGGCCGGCGTAACCGATGATGCGGAATGAAACCGCACTTGTGACGTTTGAATAAACGCCGATGTCGGGCAATGTGAAAACAAATTCGCGGTCGGTGTCATCGGTGAAATGTCCCGTGTCGAATACCGCGGCGCCGTTGGTGAAACCGCCAATGCTGGTGAACACGGCGTAATTGCGAGGTGCATGATAATCAATTCGGCGCACGGTAAACCGCACTTCCGCCTGACGCAAATCACTTGGGTGTCCTATGGATGGTGTGAGCGTGAACTGCCACCAGGCGTTGTTGGTAATGGCGATGCCGAGGGTGGAACTGGCTTCGTCAGCGGGCATGGTTTGCGACCATACCAACGCATCATTGCCGGCCGTTGGGGAAATGCCGTTTCCCTTCGACCACCCTGAATACGTCAGACCGGTTTGCACGACGTAGCTTGGTGTCCACGGCAAATGCTGGGCCGGATTCGTTCCTTCAAAATTGCTTTCCAAAATTGTCCCAGGTCCGCCGACGGTTTTGAAGGAAAACGTGCGCCAGGCCGGATCGCCGTCGGCATCGTTCACCCGTGCGAACAAAAAGTTTTCTCCAGCGGCAACGGGCGATCCACTGAGGCGCAGCATTGGCGGGCTCCCCGCGATGTTCGTAACGCTCAGGCCGTTGACGAGCAATTGATCAATCAGTTCCAGCGTGAGTGCGCCCGTACCGTTCGTCACGACGATGTCATGTGCGTACGGCCGACCGTAGATGGCGGAAGGCAATTTCGCGGGCGTAATGAACTGTGGCCGGTCGCCGAGCGGTGCATCTATGGAGCGCAACGCGGCGATTTCGGCGGGCCAGTCACGGATGAAGCGCCATTTGACCGCCGTGTCAGGATTCTCATCGGCGTATTCGAGGTGTCCCCATTGACCGTATTTGCCCCATGCGCCGACATCCACGAACGCGCTGTGCGTGCGCAGGCCCTTGGCCCAGGCTTGATTCAAATGGATGCGATAGAGCGCCGCGAATTGCGGCTGGCGGTTCAGCAGTTCCAAAAAAGTCGTGATTCCGTCATCGCGCGCGTCGCCGCCGTCGAGATAATCCGAATAGAGAGATGGTCCGCCTTCGTAGGCTACGATGGGTCTTAATGAGCCGAATGCGTTGGAAATGGACGCTCGCAGCCACCAATCAAACCCGCCGCCAATGCCAGTCGCATCCGGGCCGCCACCCGATTGTGTCGCGCCGGAGAGCAAGCGGCGCTTCCATTCTGTGAACGTATCGTCGAGGTGGCGGGTAATGTTTGTGCCAATCCAATACGGGTCATCGGCCGGAAGCGACACCGGCTTCACCGTGACGCCATCCACAAACGTGTTCGTCTTGAGAAACCATGGATCGGCACTGCCGGCTCGTTGCCGGGCTTTTTCGTACGTCCAGTCTTGAATGCCGTTGCCGAAATACGTTGTGGGCGCAATCACGTCTGGAGTTTGCGGCGGCGACAACGTCGGGCCATACGCCGCAATCTCGTTCAGGAAAGGATCCGTGTAACTCTGAAGTCCGGTCCACACTGCGGCAACGCGAACCACGCGCGCTGATTCCGTGGCAAAGACATTTTGGAAAATTTGCCACGCCTGGCAAAAGCGGCGGGCATTGAACTGCGGCTTGCTGATGCCGAGCGCGGTGGCCTGTTCCTGCGCCCAGTTGCCCTGCGAGAACGAGTCGCCGTTCGACCAGATTTCGTTGGAGTACTCGACGAATACCTGGCGGTTCGAGGCAAGCGACGGATACAGCGGATCGGACACGACGTTGGTGTAAGGATTCACACCGTCACTGCCAAACCGGATGAGCTGCGCGAGCTTGGTGATAAAATCATCCGTGGCGAGATGCGGCACGTTGATCCACAGATCACGGCCTGCCGCATTGGCGACCGCGACCATGTGCTCGAACGCCACACCCGTTCCGCGATCGCCACCAAAGCCCGTGGCCGGCGATCGGCGG
>DAOLDN010000464.1:0-3260 GCA_035327385.1 Verrucomicrobiota bacterium
GACCGAGGCGTTGCCCATCGGCAACGGTCGCATGGGAGCGATGGTGTTTGGCGGCACCACCAACGAACGCATCCAGTTCAACGAAGACACTCTCTGGCGCGGCAAACCCCACGATTACGTCCGCGACACCGCGTTGCCGGCATTGCCGGAAATCCGCCGCCTGGTCTTCGAGGGAAAAGCTGATGAGGCCGCAAAGCTCGCGCGTGAAAAAGCCATCAGCGATCCGGTGCGGCAACTGCCGTATCAGCCGTTTGGCGACCTGCGCCTGACGTTTCCCGGACACGCCAAAGTGACGGACTATCGCCGGGAACTGGACCTGGACACGGCCATTGCCGGCGTGAGTTACAAAGTCGGTGACGTGCAATTCATTCGCACGGCGTTTGCCAGTTTTCCCGACCGCGCGATTGTCCTGAAAATCATGGCGACCAAGCCGGGACAAGTCAGCTTCACGCTGAAAATGGACAGCCCGCACACCAACTCGCAAACACGCGCTGTGAAGGGAGAAAAGGAAACGTGGGGCGGCACGTGCGACCTAGTCCTGAATGGACGGGTTCAGAGTGACGGTTTGCGTTTCGAGTCCCGCGTGCGAGTCTTCGCTTTTGGCGGAAACATTTCCTCAAACGGCGACTCCATCAGCGTCGAGAAAGCCGACTCCGCAACGCTGGTCCTGGTTGCTGCCACGAGCTTCAACAGTTTTCAGGACATTTCCGCCAATCCAGCCGAACGGTGTGAAAAGGATCTGGCCAGTTTCAGCAAACGCAAGTTCGCTGATGTGCTGTCCGATCATCTCACTGATCATCAGAGGCTGTTTCGCCGCGTGAACCTGGATCTGGGCAGCACACCCGCCGCCAGATTGCCGACTGACGAGCGGCAAAAGCAGTTGAAGGCTTCGCCGCTTGAAAACGATCCCGCGCTGGCGGTGCTGCACTTTCAATACGGCCGCTATCTGCTCATCGCGAGCAGCCGGCCTGGCACACAACCGGCGAATTTGCAGGGCGTCTGGAACGAGGAACTCAACCCGCCGTGGGAAAGCAAATACACGCTGAACATCAACGCGGAGATGAATTACTGGCCCGCCGAGTTGTGCAATCTCAGCGAATGTCACGAGCCTTTCTTCGATCTGATTGACGATCTGGTCATCAGCGGCGGTCGCGCCGCGAAAAAGCAATACGGTGCGCGTGGCTGGGTGGTGCATCACAACACTGATCTCTGGCGTGGCGCTGCCCCCATCAACAACGTGGATGGTTTCTGGCCCACGGGAGGCGCGTGGCTCAGTCATCATTTGTGGGAACGCTTTTTGTTCACTGGCGACAAGGAGTTTCTCAAGAATCGCGCCTATCCTGTGATGCGGTCTGCATCGCTGTTTTTCGTGGATTTTCTGATCAAAGATCCCAAACGCGGCTGGCTCGTCACCAGTCCTTCCCATTCCCCGGAGCAAACGCCGCCGGACAGACCTTTGTTTTCGCCGTCGCCCACCATGGACAATCAGCTCATCCGGCAGTTGTTCACCTACACAATTGAGGCATCGGAGACGCTCGGCACGGACAAAGATTTTGCGGACATGCTCGCTGAATTACGCTCGCAACTGCCGCCGAATCTGGTCGGCAGGCACGGCCAGTTGCAGGAGTGGATCGAGGACTGGGATGCGCCCAACAACAATCATCGTCACATGTCGCCGTTGTGGGGGCTGTATCCCGGCTGGGACATCACACCGTCCCAGACGAACATTTATGAAGCGGCAAAGGTCCTGTTGAACTGGCGCGGCGACGGCAGCACGGGCTGGAGTTACGCGTGGCGCATGCCGTTGTGGGCGCGCGTTGGCGACGGCGATTTCGCCTTCCGCCAGTTTCAAGGTTTGCTGCAACGGCGAACGCTGCCGAACCTGTTCGACCTTTGCGGGCCGTATCAGATTGACGGCAACTTCGGCGCGTGCGCCGGCGTCGCGGAAATGCTCCTTCAAAGCCACTTGACGGAAGCTCGAAGTCCGAATGACGAAATCCGGATCATCGAACTGCTGCCCGCGTTGCCGAAGGCATGGAACAATGGTTCGATGAAGGGTCTGTGTGCTCGCGGCGGCTTTGAGGTGGAAATCGAATGGAAAGACGGCAAGCTTGAAAGCGCCACGCTGCTTTCAAAGCTCGGCAATCCCTGCATCGTGCGCAATGGCGGTCGTTCCGTCGAATTTAAGACAAAGAATGGGGCGCGATACCTGCTCGACAAAAATTTGAGCGTCGTCCACGAATTCTGAATGTCCGGGCGTCCTCTTCCGTCCGTTCATGGACGATTCTCTGCGATCTCAGGGGTGATTCATCAATTTGTGGGGCAGTTCGCGTTTGCGCCAGTTACCAAGCGGCGATATGATGCGTCTTTTGAGGCAAAATGAAAAAGTGGTTTCTCATAGTGATTCTGGGTCTGGCGTGTGTCGGGGCTTTTTATTTCGAAGGGCTCAAGCAAAACGGCGAATCTGCCACGGACGCGTCGGCGCAATCCATGGCCGCCGTCGAGCCGCGAAACATTCAATTCATCATCAACGCCGCCGGCGAGATCGGCCCGGCGGACCAGGTGTCCGTGCGACCGGAGATCAATGGACGCATCTCGGTGCTGCCGGTGGACCTCGGCGACTCGGTCAAAAAGGGCGACCTGCTCTTCCAACTCGACGACCGCGATTTGCAGATTGAAAAGGAGTCGCGCGAAACGGACATCGCCCGCGCACGGCTTCAGGTGGACCAGGCGGAACGGAATTATCTCCGCAGCCGCCAGTTGTTCGAGGAAAAGCTCATCGCAAAGGAATTGCACGAGGAAACCAAAACGCAATACGACCTGTCCAAGAATTCGCTGTTGCAGTCGGAAAAGGCGCTGGACCTCGTGGAGGACCGCATCCGCAAGACGCGCATTGTGGCGCCGTTCGATTGCACGGTGCTCACGCGGCCTGTTTCCGTGGGGCAGGCTGTTTCCGGTTCGGGAGGTGTCAGCGGAGGCACGGAGGTGCTGACGATTGCCAACCTCAACGACATGATCATCAACGCGCACATAAACCAGGCGGATGTCGCCCACCTCAAGCTCCATCAGGTGGTTCAGGTGTCCGTCGAGGCCGTGCCCGGCTTGCAGGTGGATGGAAAGACCGAACGCATCGCACCCCAGGCCACCATCAAGAACAACATCAAGGGATTCGCCACCCGCATCCTGCTGGAGAACGTGGACCAGCGCATACGTCCGGGAATGACAGCCAACATCCGCATCCCCGTGGCTTCGGCGGACAA
>DAOLDN010000465.1:0-3245 GCA_035327385.1 Verrucomicrobiota bacterium
AGCCGGACGGAAAGATCATCGTCACCGGATTGTTCACCACGCTGAACGGAGAGCCGCGCTCATTCATCGGGCGTCTCAACGCCAACGCAATCGCCACGAACACTCTCACGTTCAACTCCACCAGCATCACCTGGCAACGAACGGGCGCGGGACCGGAGGCCTGGAAAACAACAGTTGATTACACCACAAACGGCA
Organism: Verrucomicrobiota bacterium; assembly: GCA_035327385.1. Lineage (GTDB taxonomy): Bacteria > Verrucomicrobiota > Verrucomicrobiia > Limisphaerales > JADLHS01 > DAOLDN01. The sequence continues at coordinate 196 of DAOLDN010000465.1, forward strand.
GCGTCTGGCTGCAACAGGACGGCGTGCGCACCGCCAGCGGCTGGCAGGCGACCGGTTTGAATCTCAACGGCACCACAACCATCCGCGCGCGCGGATTCGTATCCGGCAGCACTGAAGGCTCAAGCTGGTATGCGGAAAACAGCGCCGGACCTGCGGCGATTTTGACACCGCCCGCGAGCCGCACGAACACGCCGTTCACGCTGGCGACATTCACAGTGACTGCTGTGGGACAATCGCCTCTCGCGTTCCAATGGCTGAAGAACGGCGTGCCGTTGACCGACACGGCAAACATCCTTGGTTCACAGACCGGCACGCTCTACGTCAGCAACGTCCTTGGCGGCGACACCGCGTCGTATCAGGTCGTCGTCAGCAACGCATCGTTTTCTGTCACCAGCGCCGTCGCCGTGCTGACCGTGCTCGACCCGTTCCTCACGGTTCAGCCCGCGAGCCAGACCAACAATGCCGGCGACACGGTGTCGTTATCCGTCGCGGCCATCGGCACGACGAATTTCACATGGCAATGGCTCAAGAACGGAACAAACCTCGCTGACGGTGTGGAGATTTACGGCTCGCAGACACCCACGCTGTGGCTGACAAATGTCACCGGCAGCGACGCCGGCAATTACACCGCCGTCGTGACGAACATCTGGGGCAGCACGACCAGCATTGTGGCGAAGCTGGCGGTGATTGATCCGTTGCTCGTCACCAATCCCGTGAGCCGCCTCGCCAATCGCGGCGACACAGTCACCTTCGGAGTCCTCGTTCGCGGCGAATCGGAGCTGGCTTATCAGTGGCGCAAAGACGGCGCTCCGTTGACCGGCGGGAATTCCGCCACGCTCACGTTGTCAAACGTGCAAACCACGAACGCCGGCGGCTACGACGTGGTGGTGACCAATTCCTTCGGCAGCGTGACCAGCGCCGTGGCCTCGCTGACGGTGAACATCGCCCTTCCCGATCTGGCCGACCTCGCGATCAACGGCGACGTGGATGCGATGGCATTGCAGCCGGATGGGAAAATCCTTCTGGGCGGACTGTTCACAAGTGTCGCCGGGCAGACGCGCAATCGCATCGCACGCTTGAACGCCGACGGCTCGCTCGACGCTGTGTTCAATCCCAACGCCCGAGGCAATGCACTGGCGGGAGTCTTCAGCTTCGCTGTGCAAACGGACGGAAAAATCCTCGTCGGCGGCTCGTTCACCAACATCGGCGGCGTGGTGTGCAGCAACCTCGCGCGGCTCAACACCAACGGCTCGCTCGACACGACGTTCATTCCCAACCCGACTTACTTCTCGCCCGGCAATTCGCGAGTCATGTCGTTGCTGTTGCAGCCGGACGGCAAAATCGTCCTCGGCGGCGTGTTCACAACTGTCGCAGGCCAGCCCTGCACCAATATCGGTCGCCTCAACATGGACGGCACGCTCGACACGAATTTTCAGGCCACCGCGAACGGCTTCGTCACAACATTGACGGCGCAGGCGGACGGAAAAATCCTCGTCAGCGGCAGTTTCGGCGCGTTGAACGGCCAGCCTAGGAATGGTTTTGGCCGCATCAATGCCGATGGTTCGCTCGACAATTCCCTGACGAACATGCCCAACGGTTCCGTCGCGGCGATCGTTGAGCAACCTGACGGCGGAATTCTCATCGGCGGCTCGTTCGATCAGGTGGACGGCCAGCCGCATGTCCGGCTCGCGAGGATTGCTCTCAACGGCGCGACGGACCCCGGCTTCACTCCAAACGCCGACCAGACCGTCCATACAATCGCGCTCCAAACGGACGGGCGGTTGCAGGTCGGTGGATTCTTTGGTCAATTGAACGGCCAGACTCGTTCCCGCATTGGCAGGCTGAATGCCGATGGTTCGCTGGACATGGATTTCAATCCGACCGCCAGCGGAACTGTCTTGAGCCTCATCACTCAACCGGATGGAAGGATTCTGGCGGGAGGCGCGTTCGCCACGATGTCCGGCCAGCCGCACAGCCGCTTCGCCCGTCTCGACAGCGAAGGCGTGGTGACGGAAAGTTTGTCCTCCGCCGCCACGAGTGTGACGTGGTTGCGTGGAGGCGCAGGACCTGAACTCGCGCGCGCCACTTTTGAAACAACGACCAACGGGGTGAACTGGACCTCGCTCGGCGAAGGCTCGCGCATCTCCGGCGGCTGGCAGCGGACCGGGCTGTCGCTGCCGCCCAATGCGGTCATCCGCGCCCGTGGCTTTGTCGGCAGCAGCGGTTTGCAGAGCAGTTCGCTGTGGTTCATCGAAACCATCACTGGTGCGCCGCTGTTTGTGACACCACCTGCCAGCCGCACCAACAATGCGAACACCATCGCCACATTCAGCGTCTCGGCCATCGGCGCGCCGGGCATCGTCTATCAGTGGCTCAAGAACGGAGCGGTCCTTGCCGATGGTGGAAACATTTCTGGAGCGACGAACACGCTGCTGACATTGAGCAATGTGTTCGGCGCGGACGCCGGAGGCTATTCCGTGGTGTTGAGCAATGCCGTCGGCGTGATCACGAGCGCGGTGGCGACTTTGACGGTGAAAGATCCGCTCATCATCGCGAATCCGCAAAGCGTAGCCACCAACGCAGGTGCGACCGTCACATTCACAGTGCAAACGCTGGGCACAGAACCGATGGATTACCGCTGGCGCAAGGAGGGCGTGGAATTGGTCGCACCGAATTCCGCCACGCTAACGCTCGCCGACGTGCAGGCTGCTGATGCCACCAGCTACGATGTCGTTGTCAGCAACGTTTGGGGCAGTGTGACAAGCTCGGTGGCGACGTTGACTTTGAACTTCGCCGTGCCCGACTCTTTCAATCCCAGCGCGAGTGGCCGGGTCAATGCACTGGCGGTTCAGGCCGACGGAAAAATTCTAGTTGGCGGCACGGACACAACATTTCAGGGAAGTGCGCAAGGCCGTTTAAGTCGGCTCCTTCCAGACGGGACTGTTGACGTCAGCTTTGTTCTCGGGCCGACGAACTCTCCGGACGTATTGGCGGGCTACGCTGGTGTTTCCGGGCTCGCCGTTCAACCAGACCACAAAATCCTCGTCACC
>DAOLDN010000466.1:0-3237 GCA_035327385.1 Verrucomicrobiota bacterium
ACTCGTGCCGCTTGCGCCGGCGACGACTTTCGTGACGGACGCTGAAGTTCCAACCGGCACGCATCCGCCCGACCCGCTCCAGCCCCGCGCTCCTCCCATCATCTGATTCTTCCTTTGACTTTCACGCTGGCTCGCCCGCGTGTTTGGCCTTTTCCGTCTGAATGTCCCGCAGAGGGAGTGCGTTCATTGAACACGGGGCCGTTTCTCGGGACGGATTTCCATAAACCAAAAAATTTTTGACCGATGAACATTTTGAAACCGTTTGCTTTTCTGACGACTGCCTTGTTGTTGACTGTCGCGGTGGGTTGCCGTGACGCGAAAGATTCCCACGGCCATACGCACGATGGCAAGTCCGGCCACAGCCATGATGCCCGCCACGGCCACGATCACGCTCCTCCGCACGGTGGAACGCCCGTCATCATCGCTGACGATCAATTCCATCTTGAATTGGTGCTCGATGCGTCTGCTGCGAAAATGCAGGCGTATGTGCTCGACGGGCATTTGGAGGGTTACATCCAGGTTGCCGAAACGAGCTTCGTCATCGCCGCCAAACTCGGGGAACAGACGGAAGAACTGAGCTTCCAACGCGTATCCGCCAATAACTCCGGTAAGTCCTCGCTGTTCGAGGCGCAGGCGGATTGGCTGAAGGCGGCCAAGGAATTTGACGGCTACATTCCGACCATTACGCTCGACGGGAAAACGTTCACGAACATCTCGTTCACGTTTCCCAAAGGCACGAAGCACGTTCACTGATCCACGACCATGAAATCAATCACCATCCCTTTCGCGGTGTGTGCCGCGCTCGCGCTTGTTGGCCCTGGTTGCCGCAAGGCTGCCGGTGATCACGGCCACGATCACGGCGCTGAACCCAAAACCGCGCAAATCACCGTCTGGACCGATCGTTACGAGGTCTTCGCCGAACATCGCGCCGCGGTCGCGGGCAAGCCGACGACGTTCATCACACACGTCACCGACTTGCACACGCTCGAACCACGCCGCGAAGGGATGGTGAAGTTCGTGCTCCGCCAGGGCGACACGGTGGCCGAACATCCGCAGGCCGCACCTGCGCGCGCCGGAATTTACCTGCCCGGAATCATTTTCCCGAAACCGGGCGATTGGCAACTCACGCTGCTCGTTCCAACCGACGGCACGAACGCGCCGGTTGAGTTGGGCACAATCCAGGTTTACGCGGATGAACACGCCGCCGAACACGCGGAGCTTCCCGCCGCGCCCGAGGGCGTGAGCTTTCTCAAGGAACAGCAGTGGAAAGTGAAATTGGAAACCCAGCCGCTTGGCCCACGCCAGATCGTTCAGCGCAAGCAACTGCCGGCGCGGGTGCGCGCCAAACCCGGTCACAGCGCCACAGTCACCGCGCCCGTGTCCGGACAATTGGCCGCACCGTCCGACCAGCCGTTGCCGCAACCGGGTCAGCGCGTGGCAGCGGGACAATTGCTCGCGCTGCTCAACCCCAATTTCTCAGAAGCGGCCGCGCGCGTCGCGGAGGCGGAGGCGGAATTCACCACGGCCAAAGCGGCGCTCGCACAGGCGGAGGCTGCTTATGAACGTACGAAGAAACTTGCCGCCGAACAGGCGAAGTCGCCACGCGAATTGCAGGAAGCTGAACTCGCCCATGAATCGGCCAAGGCACGTTACACGGCGGCGGCCGGCTTGCTTGCCACATTCAAACCAGCGACCAATACCTCGCCCGATGCGCCGCTGCTGATGGAGTTGCGCGCGCCAATTGCGGGAGTGCTCAACACCGTCGCCGCGGGCCCGGGCGAAGTGGTTTCCGCCAACCAATCCCTGTTCACGGTGCTCAATCCCGAAATCATCTGGATCGAGGCCCGCGTTCCTGAGGCCAACGTTGCCAACTTGGGTGCGGCGAGGGATGCCGCCGTCGAACTGCCCGGCGCAGAACGCCGGCTGCTACCGATCACTGGTGCGAATGGCGGAAAATTGATTTCGCTCGGGCTTGAAGTGGACTCCACCACGCGCACTGTCCCATTGATTTACGAACTGCATAATCCCGACGCCCGATTCCGCATCGGTCAACTGGTGACGCTGCACGTGGAAACCGCCAACGCGCAAAGCGCGCTGGCCATTCCTGATTCCGCACTGGTTGAAGAAGGCGGCTGGTTCGTTGCCTACGTGCAGTTGTCCGGCGAGACCTTCGCGAAACGTGAACTCCGCCTTGGCATCCGCGACGGCGTATGGGTGCAGGTGTTGTCCGGCTTGAACGCGGGCGATCGCGTCGTCACGCGAGGGGCGTACGCGCTGCGAGTCTCCACGGCGACCGGCGCAATTCCCGCGCACGGCCACACGCATTAGAACTGGAATGAAAGCCGCCGCACTGCAACTTGAATCACCCCAATCGTGAACTCCCAAACCAATCCACCAACTTCTGTGGCCACGACCACGAGCGCCGGCGCGCATCCGACGTTCGCCGAGGCGTTCCGGTTCTGGCTCAAGCTGGGCTTCATCAGCTTTGGCGGGCCGACCGGCCAGATCGCCATGATGCACACGGAACTGGTCGAGAAGCGGCGCTGGATTGGTGAGTCGCGATTTCTGCACGCGTTGAATTACTGCATGATGCTGCCCGGGCCGGAGGCGCAACAACTCGCGACCTACATCGGCTGGCTGCTGCACCGGACATGGGGCGGCATCGTCGCCGGCGCAATGTTTGTGTTGCCCGCAGCGGTGATCCTCTGGGCGTTGACCTGGATTTACGCGGCCTACGGCGAAGTAAAATGGGTCGCCGCCGTGTTCGACGGTCTCAAGCCCGCCGTGCTCGCCATTGTGCTCATGGCCGTACATCGGATCGGCGGCAAAGCGCTCAAAAACCGGATCATGTGGACACTGGCCGCGCTGGCATTCGTTGCCATCTTTTTCTTCAAACTGCCTTTTCCGCTCATCGTTCTGATGGCGGGCGTGATTGGACTCGTGGGCGAACGTTTCTGGAAAGACCAGTTCGTCATCCTCAAAGGCCACGGCGGAAAAGCCGCGGCGAAGTCGGTCATTGATGATTCGCACGAAGCGCCCGCCCACACCCAGCCTTCGGCGGGGCGCGCGTTCAGGGTGATTGGCGTCTGTGGCGCGTTGTGGTGGTTGCCGGTGATCGCGCTCGGTTTGTGGCTCGGTTTCGGCCACCCGCTGTTCCACCAAGGCGTATTTTTCAGCAAGGCAGCCATGGTGACGTTTGGCGGCGCTTATGCGGTGCTGCCGTATGTGTCGCAACAG
>DAOLDN010000467.1:0-3236 GCA_035327385.1 Verrucomicrobiota bacterium
AGTGTCGTCCTCCGGATAAACAATGCTCAATGCCACGGCCCTGGCATTGTTTTGCAGCGCGGCCCCGGCGATCTCCAATGCCGGCAGACTTGCGCCCAGATAGACCACGCGCCAACCCACGTCGCCGGCCGCAAACGAAGCCATCACGGCACCCAATTCGTGCAACTGGCCCGTGGGCGTCGCCACGACCACGACGGGAGCGTTGCCGTTGCCGGCGTAAGGTCGCGAGTGCCGGGCCAGAAAATTTCTGATGACCGCGCTGGCAAAATGTTCGTGCGCCGCGGTCACGCTGCCATCACGCCACAGTTCCCCCACCTTGCAAGCCAGTGGAGCCAGCAGCCGTTGCAGCAATCCATGCACGCCTAATATCACCGACGATTGTTCCAACACCGTCTCCAGTTCGGAGGCGTTCATCTTGCGGATGGCGGCGATACATTCGTCGAGCGCGCGTTCCGTAGAGCCGTTTTCAATCGCGACATCCGATGACAGATTTGTCGGCGCTTCCGAAACGATTCTCTTCAATTCCCCTGTTGGCAGCCGCGCCACGTTGCAGATGCTGTGTCCGGCCATCGTCGCAGCCCGCAGCAACGACAGTCGCTCAATCTCCTCCTCCGAATACAATCGCCGGTTCGTGTCCGTGCGATCCGGCGAAACTGCGTCGTAGCGCCGCTCCCAAACCCGAATCACATGCGGCGAAAGCCCCGTCCGCCGCGACGCCACCTTGATCGAATGTTGAACTTCTGACATGGCAGAATTGATAGACAAATATTAAACACGTAGCAACTATCTTTTTTTAATGGTTTCACTCGTGTTCATAAATAGCTTTTGGTGAATGATGTATGAATAATAAAAATGTTCTAAAAAAATTTAGACAAATCGTTGACAAACAGACCTACGTTAGACAATAGTTAGACATCATGAAAACCGTAACATTCCCAGCGAACCAAGAACGCGGCTCAAGTCTCATTTCCAATACGCGCGGCCAAAATGCGGATTTGGCATCTGTTCGAAGCGGCCGGTTACGGAAGTTGACAGCGCGTCGCATCGCCAACGACAACGGCTCGGCCTCCCTGATACCGCCGCTGCCGGACAAGGAAACCGGCAACGACATCAAACTGCGGACTTCGTTGGACGTTTCCGACACGCTTCCAATCCCCGCAACTCGACCAGACGCGACTCGCTCTTTTCGTCCCGTTTCTGCCCAGAGCGGCGGTGCGTCGCACATTCCCGTGCCGATGTCGGAGACAACCCTCGAACGCTACATGCGCGACGCGGGCGCCGTGGCACTGTTGACCCCGGAACAGGAAGTGGAACTGGCCGGGCGCATCAAACGCGGCGACCTCGCGGCTCGCGAACACATGATCCGAGCCAATCTCCGTTTCGTCATCAAGATCGCCCGCGACTACGAAAACCTCGGCATGCCGCTGTTGGACCTTATTAACGAGGGCAACATCGGTCTGATGAAAGCGGTGGAAAGGTTCGATCCGTCCAGGGGCGGAAAGCTCACCACTTACGCGTCGCTTTGGATCAAACAGCAGATCCGTCGAGCGCTCGCCAGTCAGGGCAAAACCATCCGGCTGCCCGTTCACGTCGCCGACAAAATCTATCAGCTCGGAAAAGCCGAACATCGCCTGCGCACCGAATTTGGGCGCGACCCGACCGACGACGAAATCGCGACAGAGTTGGGCGTGAAACTCAAACAGATCAAAAAACTGCGCCGCGCCGCCATGCGCCCCGCGTCGCTCGATGCGCCAATCACCGAGAACGGCGACAACCGTGTGGCGGATGTCATCGCCGACGAGAACGCGGCTTCCCCGTTCGAGGCGCTTCAACACAAGGTCGAGCGCGGTTTGATCCGTGATTTCGTCACAAAACTTCCCGAACGCGAGGCGCGCATCATCCGCTTCCGCTTCGGACTCGATGATGGCGCAGAGCGAACGCTGGAGGAGGTCGGTCGCAAATTCAAACTCACCCGCGAACGCATCCGCCAGCTTCAAAACCTCGCATTGAAAAAACTGCGCCAGATGCTCGAAGAACCCGCATTGGCCACACGCGAGGCCTGAATCCACTCCAGCAAACAACTTATGAGCAAGGAAGTCATCGTCATCGGCGCAGGCCCAGGAGGTCTGGCTGCATCCATCCTTCTGGCCGCCGCCGGATTGCGGGTCAAAATCGTCGAACGACTGCCCATTCTCGGCGGTCGCACCTCCACCATCGAAGCCGACGGCTTCAAATTCGATCTCGGGCCGACGTTCTTTCTCTATCCTCGTGTGTTGGACGAGATTTTCCGCGCCGCAGGCACGAGCCTCAAAGAAGAGGTCGAGATGGTGCGGCTCGATCCGCAGTATCGAATCCAGTTCGGCGCCGGCGGAAAACTGGATTGCTCGCCGAACATTGCCGAAATGGAAAAGCAGATCGCTGCGCTGTCACCGAAGGACGCGCCCGGCTTCCGCAGATTCCTCGACGAGAACCGCACGAAACTTGCGTTGATGGAGCCGTGTCTCGAAACACCATTCCACGGATGGAAGGACGTGCTCAATCGCCGCCTGCTGAACCTGCTGCCGTGGTTGCGACCGCACCAGTCGGTGGACGATTATCTCAAGCGATTCTTCAAAGACGACCGTGTGCGCCTGGCATTCTGTTTCCAGTCCAAATATCTCGGCATGTCGCCGTTTCGTTGCCCGAGCCTGTTCTCGATCCTTTCTTTCTTGGAATACGAGCACGGCGTGTGGCATCCCATCGGCGGCTGTGGCGCTGTGACGAGCGCCATGGCCCGCGTCGCCGCGCGACTGGGCGTGGAGATCCGTCTCAATGAACCCGTCGAGGAAATGTTGTTCGCCGACAGACGCGCCGTGGGCGTGCGCACCAACACCGGTGTCCATCATGCCGATGCGGTTGTCGTCAATGCCGACTTCGCGCGCGCCATGCAACGACTTTTGCCTGACAAGCTCCGTCGCCGCTGGACCGACCGGAAGCTGGCTAAGAAAAAATATTCCTGCTCCACGTTCATGATGTATCTCGGCGTGGACGGCGAATTCCAACTGCCGCACCATACCATTCACATCTCCTCCAGCTACGAGAAGAATCTCGACGACATCGAGAACAAGCACGTTCTCAGCGACGACCCGAGTTTCTACGTCCAGAACGCCTGTGTGACCGATCCAACACTCGCACCCAAGGGCCGCAGCGCACTTTACGTCCTCGCGCCAGTCACACATCAGCATCTCAACGTGGAC
>DAOLDN010000468.1:0-3230 GCA_035327385.1 Verrucomicrobiota bacterium
GAGAAAACACCTTTTTCACTCTGGGACCGGGCGATGTGATCGAGGTTGAATTGCTTGGCTCTCCCAATTCGCGCGCTGTGCTGCGGATCGGGCCGGATGGAAAAATCTACTACCAGATGCTTCCCGGTTTGGATGTCTGGGGACTGACCCTGGCCGAAACCAAACAATTACTGCAAAAGCAACTTTCCGAGTACGTCACCGGTGTCCAGGTCTCGGTGGCGTTGCGTCGGGTGACCAGCAAGTCTGTCTGGCTGCTGGGGCGGGTCAACGCGCCGGGCATCTATCCGATGGCCGGTCCCATGACGTTGCTCGAGGCGGTGGCCATGGCCGGAGGTCCGGCGCAGATCGGTGTGGACGGCGGCATGGAGGACCAGGCGGATTTGCGGCACAGTTTCGTGCAGCGCGAGGGGAAATACGTTCCGGTGGATTTTCAGAAACTCTTTGTGGAAGGTGACATGTCCCAGAACATCTACCTGCAACCGGACGATTTTATTTACATGCCGTCCTCGTTGTTTCACGAGGTGTTTGTTCTGGGCGCCGTTCGTTCCCCGAGCAGCCTGCCTTACTCGGATCATTTGACCCTCGTCAAGGCCATCGCATCCACTGCGGGAGCGCTGCCGGGCGCGCACCTGACGCAGGTGGCCATCGTGCGCGGTTCGCTCGCCGAGCCAAAAGTGGCGGTGGTGGACTATAAGGCCATTGTCGGCGGAAAGGCGACTGACATCAAACTCGAGCCGCATGACATCGTTTATGTGCCTACGCAGCCTTACGCCGGATTGAAATCCTATGCCATGTCCATCCTGTCGGTGTTCGTCAGCACCATCGCCGCCAACGAAGGCGCAAACGCGGTGCAGGAAGACTCCGGCACAGTGGGCATCAGCATTGCGCCGGTGACGCCGACGTCGTCATCAACTTCGGACACAACCACCACAACCTCGCCGTGAGCGGTCGGCACCGGCGGCGGGCGGTGATGCGCATCACTGTCCGCAGGAATACGCGCGGATAAAAAAGTTGCGATGCGACCGCTGTCGGCGCTACAAAAGCCGCATGGAAACACCCAACATCGCTCGAAGAGGACCGTTCGTGCTCAAGGTCGAACCCGGCACGTATTGGTGGTGCGTTTGCGGATTATCCAAAGGCCAGCCCTTTTGCGACGGCTCGCACAAAGGGACGGGATTCTCCCCGCACAAGGTCGAGGTGGTCGAAGCCAAAACCATTGCCTGGTGCGGCTGCAAGCACTCCGGCAGCATCGCTTTCTGTGACGGCTCGCACAACAAACTCCCGTCCTGATCGCTCCCAAACCGTCAATTCGCGGCTGCGGCACGCATCGGACGTTTGACCCGCCTGCCGCCCTTGTCATAAATTCCAATCAATGCATCGCACGGTAGCGACGAATGACCCCACGGCTGTCGAAGCCGAGGTGCAGTCCGTTTACATGGCGATGTTCCCCGGCGGCGACCCGTACTTCGTTCCCCGTGTCTTCGGCTGGGCCATAAAATGTTTTCTCGGCAACTACCACGATTACCTCGCTATTGACGTCGGCTACCACGACCTCGAACACACCATGCAAGGAACGCTCTGCATGGCGCGTCTGTTGCACGGACGTCACAAGGCAGCCGCGAACCCGATGCTGCCCGAACGCCACTTCAAGCTGGGCCTTGTCGCCATTCTGCTGCACGACACAGGATACCTGAAGAAACGCGATGATGCCGAGGGCACCGGCGCGAAATACACATCCATCCACGTTGAACGTAGCGCGGACATCGCGGCGGAGCTGCTCTCGGACAAGGGATTCGGTCCGGAGGACATCAAGGCCGTGCAAAACATGATCCATTGCACCGGCGTGGACGCCGCGTTGAGTGTGATTCCATTCCAGGATGAACTTGAAAAAATCACCGGCCATGCCTTGGGCACTGCGGACCTTTTGGGCCAGATGGCCGCCGCCGATTACGTGGAGAAACTGCCGGTGCTCTACGCGGAATTCGCCGAGGGCGCGCGCCATGCCAAGGACAAGGCCTATTTCATCAACTTGTTCAACAGTGCCGAAGATTTGATGCGCAAGACTCCGGCGTTTTGGGAGGGTTACGTCAGGCCCAAACTCACACGTGACTTCGGCGGATTGCATGGCTTCCTAAACGACCCGTTCCCGCACGGTCCCAACGAGTATCTGGAGCGAATCGAGGCCAACATCGCCTGCCTCAAACAACGACTCGCATCCGGGTTGGTTTGAGCCAAAGACCGGTCGTTTCTTTCCGTACGCATCGGAGCGTCGCGGTCTTTCGCCAATTCAGTTGAGCAAAAAACAACAAATGGTGAGAGCGTGACGCGCGTTCGCCCCTAAATTTTTCCGACAGTCACAGCAGGCGTTTCAAAGTCCTGTGGCTGAACCGGGATGATGAACATGGGAATTCAACGGGACGGTCCCTGCGCGACACGGATCGCGGGGTGGGGGATGGCGCTGTTTTTTGCGGTGACATTGGCCGTTCCGGCGGCGACGTTTTCCAACTCCGAATGTCTTGATTGCCATTCGGACAAGGATTTGACCAAAGACAATCCTTCAGGCCCGCCGCTTTCGCTGTTCGTGGATGCAAACACATTCTCCCGTTCCGTCCACGCCACCAACACCTGCGCCAGTTGTCACGCCGACATCACGGATCAACACCCCGACGACGGCGTCATCCCAAAACCCGCCGACTGCGCAAGCTGTCACAAGGAAGCGACCGACATCTACACCGCCAGCATCCACGGCATGAGCCGGACAATGGGTTCGTCCGGGGCGGCGTCGTGTTCGGATTGTCACGGTAAACACGACATGTTGCCGGCAAAAAATCCTCTCTCCACGGTCTTCAAGCTCAACCTCCCGCAAACCTGCGCCAAATGTCACAGCAACGAGGGCCTCACCGACGAATACCGGATGAAACATCCCGAGGCCGCGTCGCATTACATGGACAGCATCCACGGCACGGCGCTGTTGAAGAAGGGATTGATCGTCGCTCCGTCCTGCAACGACTGTCACGGTGTCCACGACATCAAGCGCGCCGTGGACCGCAGTTCGCCCATCCACAAAACGCACGTGGCCGACACCTGCGGGAAATGCCATCTCGGCGTGGAGGAGATTTACAACAAAAGTGTCCACGGCCAGTTGTTGCTCAAGGGTGACAAACGCGGGCCTGTTTGCACGGACTGTCACACGGCGCACGAGGTCGAAAAGCCGCAAAACGGCCACTTCA
>DAOLDN010000469.1:0-3227 GCA_035327385.1 Verrucomicrobiota bacterium
CGGCAGACTGCCAGTCTGCGCTACTTCGCTGCGGCGCAGTTTCGGAGTTCGGGTTCAAGTCAGGGACGGACCGGTAGCCGGCGGTTTCCAAAATTGAATTGTCCGCAACGCCCGTTCACGGCAACCTGTCGCTCCTATGCAGCAAGTGAACCTCGGAATGATCGGTGGCGGAACGGTCGGCAGTGGAGTTTTCCATCACCTCCAGCAAAACGGAGCGCTCATGGCCGCTCGACTCGGCGTCAAACTTGCCTTCCGCAAGATCGCCGTGAAGGCCTTCGACGAACCGCGCCCGTATTCAATCCCGCGCTCGCTGATGACGACCGACTGGCAGGAGGTCGTCAACGATCCCCAAATCCACGTCGTCATCGAACTGGTCGGCGGCACGGGCATCGCCAAGACGATGGTGCTCGCCGCGCTGGCGCAGGGCAAAACCGTCGTCACCGCCAACAAGGCGCTCATTTCCGCCGCCGGACCGGAATTGTTTGCGGCTGCGGCCAAGAGTGGCGCGAATCTGTATTACGAAGCGAGCGTTTGCGGCGGCATTCCCATCATCAAGTCGCTGCGCGAAGGATTTGTTTCCAACCAGTTCTCCGCCATCTACGGCATCGTCAACGGCACGTGCAATTACATCCTCTCGCGCATGAAGCAGGAAGGCGCGGACTTTGCCGATGTGCTGGCCGACGCACAGAAGCACGGCTACGCTGAGACGCCACCGGACCTGGACATTGACGGTCACGACGCGCAACACAAGACCGGCATCCTGGCGTCGCTCGCGCACGGCTTCTGGGTGGATCATCATGACATTCACACAGAGGGCATTCGCGAAGTCTCGAAGATTGACATGCAGTTCGCGCAACAGCTCGGTTACACGATCAAGCTGCTGGGAATCGTCAAACAGTCCAAAGTCCAAAGTCCAAAGTCCAAAGCTGGCGTTCAGGTTTCCGTTTATCCAGCGCTCATTCCGTTGTCGCACGTGTTGTCCAGCGTCAACGGCGTGTTCAACGCCTGTTTCGTGCGCGGCGATGTTGTCGGCGACACGCTCTTCTACGGTCGCGGCGCAGGCAAGGATGCCACCGCCAGCGCGGTGTTGAGCGACGTGGCCGATGCCGCGCTCGACTTGAAGCTCGGCGCGAAGGTGCGCGTGCCGCCATTCGTCGCGCATGCGAAGAAGGGCCGCGTGGTGCCGATGGACGAAATCGTTTCGCAGTATTATGTGCGATTCAGCGTCGTGGACAAACCTGGGGTGCTGGCGAAAATCTCCGCCATCTTTGCTGCCGCGAAGATTGGCATTTCATCGGTCATCCAGCCAGAAGGCCACGAAGGCGAGAGTGTGCCGTTGATCATGATGATTCACGACGCGCCCAACGCCGCCATGCGCAAGGCGCTGGCGAAGATTGGCAAACTGGCGTTCGTGAAGGCCAGACCGGTTATGTTCCGGGTAGAAACGCTCGGATAAAGCAATGAAATCAGTTCTGTCGATTCTGTGCGTGTTGCTACTCGTAGGCTGCAGCGATTCGGAAACCATCGTCAAATCTTCCCCATTGCGCTTTGAGTGGCCGAGTAATGATTCGTTTGAAGTCACCGAAATAATTTTAAAGCAGGGCAATCAGATGGAGATTCATTTCAAGTGCCAGATCGTCGAAACGAACCAGGAGTTCATCTTGCGCTGGCTTGATGCTGAGATTCTTAGTTTCAATGGTGAGAAAGTAAGCGAATCGTTAGCGCTGCAACATGAACTTGCTCCCGTACAGCCGTTGTTTAAGTTTCCGCCGTTTCGCATCAGTGCTACGGGGGAGTTTCTGGAAGTGATCGGTTTGCAGACGGCTATGGAGGAATCGAACCAGCAACTCGATAAGATCGCACCGGAACGACCAAAGGAAAGCCGGGAGTTTTTTCAGAACTTCGGTGAAACTGATGCGGGCAAGGCACTCTTGAATAAAACCTACGGCAAGATTTGGGAAACTTGGGTCGGGCTTTGGACCGATTTGAACATCGCTGAAGGAGAAACGATTTCCGATGAAGTAATGATGCCCTTCGGATATGAGGACCATATTCCTGCGAAAGTTGCATTTAGAAATCTTGGCGCGGTGAAAACCAACAGGAATCTTTTAAAACTCGAGTATAAAGAGCAACTCACCGCCAACAACGTCGGCAGTGCAATTAACCGATTCACTGACCGTCTGGCACAGGAAACCGAGATGCGAACTGCCGAACCGTTAGCCGAGGATGGCTCATTTGAGCGACTAACGACCATTGACGTGCATACAGATCACCGAACTCTAAAACCTCACTGGGCAAGGCGATTGGTTGTAACAACCGTTTCGGTGCCTGGAGAAGAGAATCTTACAGAAACCGAAAGCCACGAGTATCGCTTCCATTGGAGATAAACTAGAATGGCTACTCTTCTCTTCCACAGCACCAACGGCCAGTCGCCCGCAGTCAATCTGCGCGAAGCGCTCTTGCAAGGTCAGGCGCCGGATCGCGGTTTGTATTTTCCGAAGCAATTTCCAAAGCTTACGCCTGACGAGATCGCCGCGTTCGCCAAACTGCCGTATCACGAAATCGCCCATCGCGTCCTGTCCAAATTCACCGATGGCATCATCCCCGACGATGCGCTCGCGACGATGTGCCGCGAGGCCTACAATTTCCCCGTGCCGCTGGAGGTCATCACCGGGCGCACGTTTCTGATGCGGCTGGATCAAGGCCCGACGGCGTCGTTCA
The DNA here is from genome assembly GCA_035327385.1 of Verrucomicrobiota bacterium. GTDB lineage: Bacteria > Verrucomicrobiota > Verrucomicrobiia > Limisphaerales > JADLHS01 > DAOLDN01. Next base: position 2,722 of record DAOLDN010000469.1, read on the forward strand.
AGGATTTCGCAGCGCAGATGATGTCGCGGATGTTCGGACGCTTTTTGCGCGAAGACGGGCGGCAAGTGACGATTCTCACCGCAACGAGCGGCGACACCGGTTCAGCCGTCGCACACGCATTCCACAAGATTCCCGGCGTGCGCGTCATCGTGCTGTTCCCGATTTCTGAGGTCAGCGAAAGTCAACGCAAGTTGATGACGACGCTCAAGGACAACGTCCGCACTGTCGCCATTGACGGCAAATTCGACGACTGCCAGGCCATGGTGAAGCAAGCCTTCGCCGATGCGGACCTGCAACACATTCCCCTGTCGTCGGCGAACTCCATCAACATCGGACGGCTGCTGCCGCAGAGCGTCTATTATTTCTATGCCGCGTCGCGCGTCGCGCAGGCGGGTGAGCCAATCGTCTTCTCCGTGCCCAGCGGCAATTTCCGCGACATGATGGGCGCGGTCGGCGCCCGCGAGATGGGGGTGCCCGTGCGGAAGATCATCGCCGCCCTCAACGAC
>DAOLDN010000470.1:0-3223 GCA_035327385.1 Verrucomicrobiota bacterium
GGACACGGAGTGTTCCTCTTCGGCATCAGCCCCGCCAGCACCTGCGACCATTGCGACATCGTGGACAACCGGATCGGCCTCACTCCCAAGGGAAGCAGAATGGGCAACTGGGGAGACGGCATCTCGCTGGCATCCGGAAATTCGGCGCACTCGATCACGGGAAACCACATCGAGGATAACAGCGGCAACGGCATCCAGTTCTTCGATTCACGTCTTTGCTCCGCTGCGTGGAATCAAATCCACGCCAACGAAGGCGCGGGCATCTACCTGGAACAGTCCTTTGGCATCGTGGATACGATCACGCTGACGAACAACAACATCACCGACCAGTCCGGTCCTGGCATTGTCGTCCGGGGCAATGCCGTCGCGAACTGGAGCAGCCGGAATCAGATCCACGGCAACGGGAAACTGGGAATTGACATCGGCGGCACCCGGCGAGCCTACACAGTGCAGGGCTCGTTCGCCGCGTTCGACTTGCCGCTCACCTTCACCAATTACACCTGCGACGGCAACGGTGTGACGACCAACGGCACCGTGGGCAGACCATCGCCCGTCACCATCACATCCGCCACCGTCACCAACACGCAGGTCCAGGTACGCGGCTGGCTCAATCCGCCGTTGCAGGCATTCTCCACCTATCGCATCGAATTTTACCGCAACTTTTCCTGTGATGCCTCGGGCTACGGCGAAGGTCGCGATTTTCTTTTCGAGACCAACGTGGTGTTCAACGGCCCGTCAGCGACGAATTTCACAGCGACCTTCTCCACGGGAATCAATCCTGAAGGCGTGCGCCCCGGACAATATGTCGCCGCCACTGTCATCCGCACCGACGCGCTGGACAGTTCGGAATTCAGCGCCTGCACCCAGTTCACGGGCGTGGGCAATCGCGCCCCCCAGCCCCAGCCCGACACCTCAAACACGCAGGAAGACACTCCCGTGACCATCAACGTCCTGGCCAACGACACCGAGCCTGACGGCCAATCCATGCAAGTCACCGGGACAACGCCTCCCTACTGTGGACAACTCGTGATCAACCCAAACAACACGATCACCTACACTCCCAAAACCAACTTCTACGGTCGCGACAGCTTTTCCTATACGGTCTCGGACGGAAACGGCGGCGAAGCTTCCGCCACAGTCACCGTAATAATCGCCGGTGTTAATGACGACCTGCCCGTCGGTCAGCAGGTGTTTGAAGCGATCGAGAAGGACACTTCGTTCAAGATTGGCGCGGTTCAATTGTTCAAGGACCCGGACAACCAGCAATTGCTGAATTTCAACTACGCGACCCAGCCGGACAACGGCCAGGCAGTGATCGCCGCCAACCCACCCACCGTCACCTACACACCGAACAACGGTTACACAGGCTACGATTCGTTCACCGTCAAAGCCGACGACTTTAACAGCGGCATGAAGACGCTCCGCCTGCGCTTTTATGTGCAAGACCCCCAATCCACAAATGTGGACCTCGAAGTGACCCAACACGTCACACAGAACACCAATACCACCGGCGCACAGGTGACATACTGGGTCACGGTCAAAAACAACGGCCCGGCAACCGCCACGGACGTTTACCTTCTGAATAGATTCCCGCCAGGCTCGACACTCGTCTCCTATCCCAACAGCCACGGTACAGCCAGCGCCGGCCCGACCGCCATCGCCAATGCGATCGGCACACTCGCTCCGGGTGCGACCGCGACGTTGACCGTGACTGTCACCGCCAACCACATCGGCGATTCAGTGAACGAGGCAAAAGCATGGGCCAATGAACCCGACTCCAACCCGGACAACAATCTCTCCCGATCTGTGGCGCACATCGTCTCGGACCCCGATTTCGTCGCGCAGTTGAAGCCGACACTGATGCAAAACGGACAAATCCTCCTGCAATGGCCGGCATCGAACAATCGCTGGCATCCCGCCGGGTCGGCAACTCTCCCCGGCCTTGCCAACGCGGCGCAATCCATCCCTCAAACACCCGTGACCGTTGGCGACATGGATCAGGTCATCTTCAGCCCGGTCGGTTACTCGAGCTTTTTCAAACTACGCCAGGAACCAACGACCCTCATCCCATACATCAAACCGCAGATCATCCCGGAAGGTCCATGATCGCCGCCGGAATTTGACTTCACTCTCCGACCGGTTTGGGCTTTGTCTTTCGTCAGTCACTTTGCTTTAATGCGCCCCGATGAAACCTCGGCAGGCGCAAATCAAACGCGCGACCAAAGAAACGCAGATCGCCGTCAAACTCAACATTGACGGCTCGGGCAGGTCCACGATCAAGACCGGCGTTCCGTTCTTCGATCACATGCTCACGCTGTTTGCGAAACACTCCGTGGTGGACCTCACCCTTCGCTGCAAGGGCGATCTGGAGGTGGACGCGCACCACACGGTGGAGGATTGCGGCATCGCTCTGGGTCAGGCGTTTGTGCAGGCATTGGGCGACAAAAAGGGCATCCGCCGTTACGGAACAGGATTTCATCCAAAGAATCCGCTCACAGGCGAGGCCTACGTGCCGATGGACGAATGTCTGGCGCGTTGCGTCATTGATTTCAGCGGCCGCCCGTATCTGGTCTGGCGCAGGCTGGACAAGCACGGTTATCGTCAAATCGGGGAAACCGAGAAGAATCAGGACATGTCCAGCGCGTTCCGCTTCGGCCTGGCACGCGAGTTCTTCCAGGGTTTTGCCAACGAAGCCCGCTGCAATCTGCATCTCGAACTGCTCTACGGCGACGAGCCGCATCACATCGTCGAGGCTCTGTTCAAGTCGTTTGCGAAGGCCGTGGACTTCGCCTGCCAGCGCGATCCGCGCATCGCCGGCCAGTTGCCCAGCACCAAGGGGAAACTCTGAACCACAGTCGTAGCAATCACGGATGGACACGAATTCACACGAATTGAGCACGACTTACAGCATCAGAGGCGTGAACGAAATATGGCCAGTTCACACAATTCTCGGCCGAAGCATTCGTGTTCATTGGCGTTCATTGGTGGTTTTAACACCCGGCAAGCCGCTTTGAATAGCCACCGATTTCCACCCGTCCAAAAAAATGGCCGCTAACGATTATTCCTCAGCCGACGATCAAGCGTTGGTGCGGGCCGCCAAGAAAGGCGACACGATGGCGTTCGAGGAGCTGGTTGCGCGGCATCGGGACAAGATTTATGCGCGGGCCTGGAGCATGATGCGCAACGAGGACGAGGCCCTTGATCTTTCCCAGGAAGCATGGGC
>DAOLDN010000471.1:0-3213 GCA_035327385.1 Verrucomicrobiota bacterium
CAGCTACATCGGCGGCGAACGTTACCCGGAACTGGCGTCGCTGCCACCGGAGCGGCTTTACGACGTTGTGTGCGAGGATTTGCGTGTGCTGCTGGGCGTTCGCGGCAGGCCGACCTTTCAACACAGCGTGTTCTATCCGCACGCCATCCCGCAATACAACGTCGGCTACGGCCGGTTCAAGGAGTTGATGAATCAGGTTGAAGCGTCATCGCCCGGATTTTTCATCGCGGGCCATTTTCGCGAGGGCATTTCCCTCAGCGATTCCATCGTTTCCGGCATCAACATCGCGGATCGAGTTGAAAAGCACCTGACTTCAGGACAACCTGTGCGCGCATGAGCAAAGGTGTCTTACTGGTCAATCTCGGTTCGCCCGATTCGCCGTCCGTTCCGGACGTGCGGCGTTATTTGAACGAATTCTTGATGGACGGTCGCGTGATTGACACGCCGTGGCTGCTGCGGCGTTTCGTTGTGGGGATGATTCTTATCAAGCGTCCGGCGGAATCCGGCCATGCTTACGAGAAAATCTGGACCAAGGATGGCTCGCCGCTGGTCGTTTACAGCAAAAACGTCCGGGCTGCGCTGCAACAGCGGGTCAGCGTCCCCGTCGAACTGGCGATGCGTTACCAGAATCCGTCCATCGAATCCGCCGTGACAAAGCTGTCGGCCAGGGGCGTCAACGACTTGTTGCTCATCCCATTGTTCCCGCATTACGCGATGTCCAGTTACGAAACGGCAGTGGTGCGCGTTCAAGAGGTCGCGGCGAAGATTGCGCCGCAGATGAAGATCACCGTGCAGCCGCCGTATTGCGATTCGCCGGATTTCATTGCGGCGTTGGTTGCGAGCGCGTCGGAATTTCTCAAGAAGGACTACGACCACCTGCTGTTCAGCTATCACGGCATTCCCGAGCGACATTTGCGCAAATCCGACACCACAGGCTGTCATTGCCTCAAGGTCGAGAATTGCTGCGAAGTCGCCAGTCCGGCGCATGCGACGTGTTATCGCGCGCAGTGTTTCGCCACGACAGCGGCGTTCGTGAAACAGGCTGGTGTTCCAAAGGAGAAATATTCCGTCTCATTCCAGTCACGGCTGGGCAAAGACCCGTGGCTCAAGCCTTACACGGATTACGAGCTGGTGCGATTGGCGCAGGAGGGAAAGAAAAAGATGCTCGTCATCTGTCCGGCGTTCGTCTCGGACTGTCTGGAAACCATCGAGGAAATCGGCATGCGCGGCTGCGAGGATTTCATGGCCGCCAGCGGTCAGGAATACACGCGCATTCCGTGCATGAACGAACATCCGCTCTGGATCGAAGCGCTGGAAAAGATGGCGCAGCGGTTTATCGGAAACGGGAAATAGCCGCGCGGCGGAGATGCGGAAAGCGGAAAAACGAAAAGGCGGAAACGAACAGGCCCACCCATTTGGACTGCGGTGGCAGAGCGCAGCGACGACACCGCTTTGTGCCGGCTGAATCGGGCGAAACCGGCCGACCTCCGCGAACGAGCCTCGCCATCCGACATCTGCAACAGCGAAAAGAAACGTGGCGCTTCAATTCCCGCCGCGCTTCAAAACCGAACGCTGCAATCTGGCGCACGAGTTTCATGGGCGGATTGGCAACGGCTGGAGCACAGGTTCAACGACAATCAACTTCGCCAGTTGCTCGCTCAACGCAAGGCGCGTGTTGCAGACCTGGCAGATGAAATTCGTCCGGTTTGTGATGAGGCGGATGATCTGGTCTTCGCAGAAGCCCAGTTCGCGCAACCGGTCCTGCACCTCCGGCGCGGCGCACAACCGGCGGATGCGCAGAGCAACGCTCGTTCGGGCCAGCGTCAGCGGACATTCCCCACACTGCGATTCACAATCATCACCAGGAACGCATCGGTTCTTAAAACTCAATTCCACGGGAACACTTTCCCTGAAGCCAGCCCACCCGACCAACCGTTTATTGCCAACGACAAGACATTCGTTGGCTTGAATCGTTAATTGGGAAGCGGCGCTCCACCATCGGGAAGAGTCAAATGGATCGGCGGAAGCACATCACCAAATCCATCACCTATCCTGTATTCGTCAAAACTCCCATTCCACGGTCCCCATTCCGGGTTCGCCGCAACAAAGGATTTTCCCTTGTCGTTAAATTCTGCCCCATAAACTCCCAACGCGTATAATATCTGAGGCATCAGACTGCGTGGATCGTCCCGCCGCTGACGGTCACGCAGCGAATTCTTGTCTCCGAAGTAATACCTCACGCCCAACAGCCAGTGGTCGTAATCGTAGTCACCCGTCGCAACCTCCGCAGTCAGCGCAAGACCGCGCAACGGCGTCTGATACTCCGCATCCGCCCTGAACAGATTGTTGTCGAAGGATGTGGTGTATGAAACGCCCAACCGCAGATCGTCCAGCACATAACAGTCGGCTGAAAAGCGACCGATAAAACACGTCGGGCTTGTGTCAATGAACGGCGCCGAGTTGTCGTAGTCAATGGACGCAACGCCGGCAAAGCAACCCAACGTAAAGCGGCCCAGATAGTATTCGCCCTCTCCGCCGATCTGATACGTGTCCACTCCGTCCGTGTACAAATAACCGCCGGCAACGCCAAGCAATCCGTATTTGGGATTGCGCCAGAACAGGTGACCGGCCGCACCGTAGAAATCCTCGCAGCCGATGCTGCTGTAGAGTCCATCCGCCTGAAATCCAAACTGCCGGCAAAGCGGGAAACTGATGCTGCCTCCGAAGTTGTGGCCTTCGTAGGAATTCATTTCACCGCCTGCGTAATCGAGTTTTCCGTTAACACCTGAGACGGCAGGTTCTCGAAGTGAAACCGGCGGCATCTGAGTCTGATTTGAAATCCTTTCGTCGTTCGCCGGGTCTGACGCAGCTTGTGCATCAGCTTTGTGAAAACAAAAGGCAACCAAAACCAGCATGGAGAGCTTGGATGGGATCGGCTGCACATCAAACTGTTACACAGCGAAATCCGGATTGTCCACACCCATTCCTAGCGGCTTGAATGAGGCTGCAAAAAGGAAAACGCGAGGCATCGCTGCCTCGCGCTTTGCGAAGAAACAGAGTCAGGCCTAGGTCAGAACGATCTTGTCGCCCTCTTTGAGGGTGACGATGGCTTTCTTCCAGTCGGGAGCCCTGCCTGCCTGCGCGGTGCGCTGGCGACGGGCCTTGCCGCGGACGTTGAGCGTGCTGATGCCCGTGGCCTTGACCTTGAACAGT
>DAOLDN010000472.1:0-3196 GCA_035327385.1 Verrucomicrobiota bacterium
CTTCCTCGAACGACTGGCCGGCGGCGACATGATCGAGCGCGGAATCGAGCCAGTCGGCGCGAATCTTTTTGCCAAATCCGATGTCAGTCTTTGATTGCATGTACAGTGATGCGCCTCAAGCGCCAGCTTTAATACGGAGAAACGGGACGCATACCTCTTCGAGCGACGGGCCGCCGTGACTGAGGAGCGTGGTGTCCTTGGTCGCGAACGCCCTGCCATGAGGCGCGAGCAACGTGGTCAGATTATCCGGGAGTCCGGCATGATCCCAGACAAGAGTTTGGGGGAACGTTGTCAGGCAGGTCTTGGTGAACGCCGGGTCGGAGTAAATGCGACAGCGCTCGCCGCCCTTGTCGCTGAGAACTCCCTCCTTCGGCGTGCCGATGCCGACCGCCTCGGTGTTGCCGTGGTCGGCGGAAATGAACACATCGAAGCCAAGCGAGCGAAGATGATTGAGCAGGCTGGAAAGGAAACCTTCCTCACCCCAGGTGCGAACCTGCCCGGCCATGCCCACCGCGCCGAGCTGCATTCCGTGCATAATCTTGTCCACCTTGAACAGGGTCACGCCCAAGGCGCGAGTCTGCGGCGTGATTACGTCGTCAATCTTCGCGAGGTCGTTGGTGTTGCCATGTACGTCCGCGAAGGCAACCTCCGCCGGAGACAAGGCGTGGTCGGCCCAAAACTGCCGCCAGCCCGCTTCGTCACGGTCGGTGCGGTGCAAGGTGTCGGCGAAGTAGCGCGGGACTTTGCCGGCGTAGGCCGCCTGGCGGGAGATGGGCGTGATGCTGGGCAGCCAAGCGAACAGGGCGCTTTCCTCAATCGGGGCGTTCAAGCCCTGGCTTTTCAGGACGTCCTTGAGAATCAACCATTGGTCAATGGCGAGGCCGTCCATGAGGATGAAAGCGGCGCGCTGGCACTGTTTGCTTTTGAACTGGTGCCCGATGTAGCCCGGGATGTGGTGAACCATCAACGGGCTGCTGGCCGGATAGTTGAAGATGCCTCCGTAATTGGCGATGAGCCAATCGTAGAACTGCTGGTTGGCGTGGGCGCAAAGCTGAGTAAACGACTTTTGATACTCCGCACGTTTGGCTGGGGTGATTTGCGTCCAAAGCATCCGGGCCTGGGCATAGCGACTGGCGAATTTGAGCCAGTCTTGGGGAGCAGAGCTTTTGCCGGGCAAATCCCGGTCGATGTTTTTGCCCAACTCTTCAAAACGCAACTCAGTGTTCTCAACCTTGTTGCCGAGCAGGCCGACACGAATCCATTTCTGATCCAATGCCTGATTCCAATCCCACTCCACCGGCGTGAGCAGGCCGTCGTCAAAGAGGTTGTCAATGTGGACGCGAACGGTGTCATGGCCGAAGGGCAGTAACGTCGGGCCGGGGTATTTGAGGCTTTCCGGAGTTTCGGCGAGGTTCACCGTGCCGCCGCGCGAGGCGCGAATGAATATGGGCCAGCGCTCGTTGAGAAACTCCCAAAAGGCGGCGGCGTTCGGGACGATGGTTTCCAGCGGCCAGGCGTGAAAGTCGGGATTCTGGCGCAACGCCGCGACGAGGTATTCGTCCAGGAGCGTCGGGATGCTCAGTTTGCGATAGTGCCGTTCGCAAAGCATCTTGAGCAGGTCGGGCAGGCTTTTGATCACCGCCGGTTCGATCTGGAAGACATGCCGCAGCACGAAGCCGAGAGTCTGCGACTCATCCTGGGGCGACGTGGCATACTGCTGCTGGGCGCGATAGAGCGCGTCGAAATAAATCGTTTCCAGTTCGGAAACGACGGCGTAGGACAGTTTTGGGAAAATGTCCTTGAGCGTGAACGACAGGCGGTGCGCGTTAGCGAGCACGTCGGCAGGCAAGGTGTCGAACTCGTATTCGCCGGGCTTGAAGACGACGACCAGTTCGGTTTTGTCACCGGCATCCCATTTCGAGCGAAAGCGGCTTTCGTAATCGAACCGGAACGATACTGATTCCTCAAACTGGACGATGGCGAAGCCCTTGGCCTGAATCGCTTGGAACACGCCCGGATCGCGGAGCAAGCCATCGGCATCTGACACGGCGGTAACCCGCGCCGTGTTGGGTACGAGCCGCCGCACAATTTGTTCGCGCCATTCAGACATAATCAGGAGATTTTGAGCATGAGCAAGGGGGTCAGTTGCGGCAAGACCTGGCCTTGCCGCCGCAAGTCCTCCGCGCATTGGGATTCCTCCTGCGCGAGCTGGCGGAGCCGGTAGTCGCGGACTTCGGGCAGCCCGATGGCCTGCAATAATTTGCGCCGGGTGCGGAAACTGTATTCCGCCTTGTCCTTCTCGACTTGAAGCTGACGCAAATGCCGCTGGCGCATTTCCAAGTAGAGGTCGCGGCATTGCTCGTTCGCCAACGCCTCGGTGGTCGCGTAGGCGGCGCCGTCGAGCGGCGCGGCCGTGGCGTCGTCCACGCGCCACGGTTCAAGGCAGAGCTGTTCCCACAGGTAGCGGGCCGTGGGCGCGAGCATCCGGCCATCATCATGAACGAATAGCGGCGACATCCGGCGGCGCTGGCGGTCTTGCGTGATGATGCTGATTTCCCACAGCGACCAGACGCCGCTGAGATTGGCCGGCAGCGACGGGAAACGGAGCGAGGGAATCGGCATTCCGGGGACGAAGCGCGGCAGACGCGACAGGATGCCGCGCACCTTGGGATGGTCGAGCCGGAGCAGTTCGGTTTTGGGCGGTGGCGTGCCGGTGCGAGTGGGCAGCGCGTAGCGGATCATCTGAGTCTCGCCGGGCCACTGGATGCGAAGGCAATCCAACGCGGCGTCATACTTGCCGCCGAACGCATCCAGATAGTTTTCCGTCATGCGCTCGACCCACTCGGCCAACGGCTGGTTCAAGGTGTCGCGAGCCTCGTCCGGGGAGAGCGCCTCGCCGCTGGCGAGCATGGTGTTCTTGGAATGGGCTTCCCCGGCGCGGGCCTTGATGGTCTCGGCCACCTGCTCGACGGAATGCACGATGCGGTCGGGATGCAACAACGCATCCACATACAGATTGTCGAACATGTGGGCGGCTTCGGCGGAGTCCAGCACGTCGCTGGTCTTGTCCACGCCAAACTCCTCCAGGATGACGGCGAGCTTGTCCTCCAGCACGTCGCGCACGCGAAATTCCACGCTGTCGGCAAACAGGAAGTTGATGGCGCGGACCACAGCCTTCTGGCCGATACGATCCACG
>DAOLDN010000473.1:0-3188 GCA_035327385.1 Verrucomicrobiota bacterium
AGTTTTACAGCGCTGAAAGCCGGCTGCTGATGAGGGAATTTTTGTCACGCCACCTCAACAACCCGGAATGAACACCGTGCTCGCCTGTTGATGATTGCGTTTGAGAGCGGCGTCATGGCGCGCTTTCATTCTTCCGGACCGTCCGGTTCCGCAACTGGTCACCACCAGAAGACGGGCGTAGTTGACCTGGCGCTCACATTCGGGTCGGAGAACTTGCGCCACGCCACGTGACCATCTTTGTAGCCGATGTTGCTTCCCAAGGGCACATTGCCCTTTAGGTGGGCGCTGACGTGAGGTTTGTAGAACCCGCCGTTGATGCCGCGGTAAGTGTAGGTCATCCGCACATTGGCGTTGTTGTTCCCGCCGGCAGTCATGAGCACATCCGCAACCAGTTCACGCTCCGTGGGTGGCACGGGCGGAAGCACCGTGGGGGGCGCGAATGGGTTGCCGGTGCTAAGGAGAACGCTTTCAGCCTGCAACGTTGTGTTCTGGTTGGTGCTCGCGAGCCTGCTGGCTGGACCGGCCAGCGCAAGGGTGTAACCGATGATACGAAAATTGGGATCCCAATCCCAAAGGTTCCGACCCGGAGCCGACTTGTCCAAAAAGTTTTCGTGGTCGGTGAAGTCCGGGGACATGCTGGGGCAATAAAACGATTTTTTCTGACCGCCCATTTCCGCGAGCATGATGGTGGCGGCATTCGTCGGAATGTCCCATGGCCACGCGGCACCTCCCTGCAACACAGGCAATTTGTCACGGTTGTCCGCACCGTATGCGTGCAACGCCAGGGTAAGTTGCTTGACGTTGTTCATGCACTGGGTTCTTAGCGCCGATTCCTTCGCTTTTGCAAGTGCCGGCAACAACATGGCGGCGAGAATCGCAATGATGGCGATGACTACGAGCAACTCGATCAAGGTAAAACCCGGTCGCAGGCGGCTACGGGAATCCAAATGTGCAGCTTTAGCGTTGTGCATTTTTTCAACAAAGTTGAGTTTGGTTTGGGTCACGTGGTTCATGTTTTGAATAGCACTTGGGCCGAAATCGCGAAATAGGGGGACATACTCACGAAATGAGTATTTATACTCACCATTCCTGTTTCTTTCCTGTTTGTGCGGAGAGGTGGGCGGGCGGATGGAGGCGGACGGAAGATCCGGACGGGTGCGGACGTGTTGTTACCGGGTTGGCGGTGGCGCAAATTACGCTGCGAACTCCGCGTCGCGTATCACAGATAGGCGCTGTTATCGAACGCGAACTTCAAGAGGCTATGGGTGCCGTGCAGTTTGAGTTTGTTGCAGATGTGCTGGCGGTGATTGTCCACGGTGCGAACGCTCAACTTGAGGAGGCTGGCGATTTCCTTGCTGGTGTAATCCTCGCCAATGAGTTTGAGGATGCGGCGTTCTGCGGGTGTGAGGGCTTCGATCTGCGGCTTGCTCAACAGCAGCTCGCGGACGCGTTCCCCCCGGCGACGGCCCGCCTCCAGCATCATGGCGCTTACAAACGTCTCGCCCCCGTTCACCTTTTCCAGTGCGGCGACAATCTCATTTACTGCGTTTTCCTTGAGGACATAGGCTTTTGCCCCCAGGTCCATCGCCGCGTTGAACATGTCTTCCTCCTTGTACATCGTCAGTATGAGGGGCTTGACCTCGAACGGCAGTTGTCGGAGTGTTCGCAACGTTTCCAGTCCGTTGAGCCGGGGCATGTCAATGTCGAGGATCACGATCCGGGGTTTTCGGCTGACGATGAGATGCAACGCTTCCTCTCCGTCAGAGGCTTCGCCCGCGATGTTGAAGCGCGAGTCCTGTCCGATGACATCCCTCAACCCCCGCCGCAACAGCGGGTGGTCGTCCACGATCAACACTGTGATCTTTTCGTTCATGTTTGTCTGATGGGCAGCGGCACTTCCACCGTCAAGCTGGTCCCGCCGTCGGGCCGGGAGTCAATCGTCAGTGTCCCGTCGAGAATGCGCACCCGCTCGGCGATGCCACTCAGTCCGTAGCTCAACGTATGCAATTGGGCGGACAGTTTCGCCGAGTCAAATCCCTGTCCATTGTCCCGGATGGAAAGCAAAACCGCCTGCGCGCGCTTCTTGATCACTACGGCCGCCTCGGTCGCGGCGGAATGTTTGACCACGTTCGTGACAGCTTCCTGAACGATTCGATAGACGCAGATTTCGGCGTCCTTGTCGAATACGCCGTCAACGTCCTCAATCCGGATTGCGAATGAAATGGCAGTGTCTTTGGATGCCTGAGCCACGGAAGTGCGAATGGCTTGGGTCAGCCCCAAGCGATCCAACTGGTAGGGCCGGAGGCCATGTGTGATCTGCCGCACCTCCTCGATCGCGGAGGAAGTGGCGGTGGAAATCTCATCCAGGCGATGTCGAACGCCGTGTTCGTGGGAGTCAGGCGGTCCTTGAATCGCCAGGAGGGCGTGATTTTTTATGACCAGGAGGATTTGTCCCAGGCTGTCATGCAGGTTCACGGCAATGCGTCGCCGCTCGTCCTCAAGTCGCTCGAGAACCTGCCTCGAAAAGGCGAGTTGCGCCGCCTGTTGCCGCTCCAGCCTCCGCCTCAACAGATGCACCCACAACAGAGTGACGATGATCAGCGTCAGCAGTGCTCCCACGAGCCACGCCGTTCGTTGCCAGGTCCACCACGGTGGACCGTGGAGCAGCACGACGTCCTGGGGGCTGCGCAGCATGAGCATCAGTGAGGCCATTGCGGGCAATTGCGGGGGCTTGTCCCCGGTCGTTGGCGCGGAGTCTGAGTCATCGTTGTAAACACCAGTGACCCGGAGACGGCTGCCCGGAGCGAATGTCGGCAGATTGCCGCGACCTGGCGTCAGAGTTGCGAGAAAGACTCCGTGCCGGGTCTGGAGTTCGAGTGTCTGGATGGTTCCATTGGTTCTTTGAGAGATCAGGTTTGCGTTCACCCGCACCAAAGTGCCCCTTTGTGAGGCGGACAAGATTTCGGTGACGCCGGGGCTGCGAACTTTTTCAGTGTTGCTTGCTCTGACCGGCCGCACCGTTGCTTCGGTCAACTGCCAGATGGTAGCTTTCTGAACGGGGAATGCGAGCACTTCGACAGACCGGCCTAGGTCCACGATTACGGGGACAGCAGGACGGACGCGGATTCCTCCCGATGCATCCTGGATGAAAAAGGAATCTTCGTCGCGGTAAATGACCGCACCCATTA
>DAOLDN010000474.1:0-3168 GCA_035327385.1 Verrucomicrobiota bacterium
TTGTTGAATGGGCGAGCCCTGCGGTGGCGGGGTTTGGGCAAACGAAACAGTGGACGCCACCGCCAGCAGGCAGATCGCCATGGCGTGCCGCGCGAACGTCAGGTTGTCCGTCTTGTTTTGCATCACCAGTTCCTGCCGGTTCGGTCAATGGGTTTGCCTTGTCTGTCCATGCCGCCGGGAAGGCCGTGCTTTTCGTTGAGCTTGAGGCCCTGCAACAGGTCGCCCGCTTCGTCCGGTGTCAGCGGCATCTCGCGCTCCTCGCCTTCGCGACCGGCACCCTCCTGTCGTCCGAACTGGAACGGCGACGGCATGTCCTCGTCGTCATCGCCGGGAGCGCCCGGCGGCATCATATCGGCGGGAATCTGCCCTTTGAGATCGTTCATCATTTGGTTGAACTGCGACGCGCCGCCGGGCATGGGCATCATGGCCTGTTGCATCTGCCGCATCTCGTCGAGCAGTTTTTCAATCGCCAGTTCGACGACGCGCGCGTTGTGAACGGCGTTGGTATCGGCAGGATTCAATTCCGCCGCGCTTTTGAAATCGCCCAGAGACCGCGTCCATTTGCGCAGAGTCGCCCCGTGCGTCTCCATGGCGCGGTTGAACGCCTCGATGACGGCCCGGGCTTCGCGCCTCGCGCCGCGACCGGCCTGATACGCCTCGATCATCTTTTGCAGGTCCCTGTCCGCCATGGCGGCCTCGGCCAACTGGACGGCTCGCGCGCCGCGCTGGCCCAGCGCGCGATTGCGTTCCACGATGGACTTTGCGGATGGAGACTTTTTCAACTCCGCCTCGCCTTGCGCAAACCGGACGTGACCCAGGTTGTAAAGCGTGGCGGATTGAATCGGTTCGACCTGTCGCGCGAGCGCCGTCTGAAAAAACGTTTCCGCTTCGTTCAATTTGCCGTCGGAAAGCCGCTGTGTGCCGGCGTTGTAGAAATCGCGAGCGGTTTTCGGAGTTGTCGCGGATGCGGACCGGGCAACGTTGGTGGACACATTCGTGGCCGCCGCCGCCGTGAGACACAGGCAAAGACACGCTGTCGCCACCGCCGTCTTTTGCGCTCCGGTGTTCGCGAACGGGACAATGGGTGATGCCTGCCCGCCGCGCCTGGTGCCGAGAAGGGATTCAACGACGAGCAGCAGCAACGCCGCGGCAATGAACAGATGAAAACGTTCCACGCCGCGCGTGCGCGTCAGTCCGTCGGCGCGCCCGATGGCATCCACTGCCAGCCGGACGCGCGCCAGCCCCTCGCCGCGCGCTCCCAGTGGATGATATTGTCCTCCGGTGGCCTCGGCGATTGCGCGGAGCGTTTCCTCGTCCAGCCTGCTGCGAACGATCTCGCCCTGCGCGTCGCGCAGCAATTCCTGCTGTCCGGCCTGATTGAGCACGCGGATTTCACTGCCTGCGGCGGTGCCGACGCCGAGCGCAAAAACGACCACGCCGTTTGTTGCGAGCATTTGCGCTGTCTTGACGCCGCCTTTTTCGAGGTCTTCGCCGTCGGTGACGAGAACGACGACTTTACGGCGGCTCTTTTTGTCCATGGCACGCCAGGCTTCCTCCAATGCGCCGCCGATGTCCGTGCCGGGTATGGGTATCAGCTTGTCGTCCATCGCCTGAAGCGCCTGCTCGAACGCGTCGTAATCGTGAGTCAACGGACATTGCAGAAACGACGCGCCGGAGAAGGCGGCCAGTCCCACGCGGCCATGCGCGTGCCGGTGGACGTAATTCAGGATGGCCAGTTTCGAGCGTTCGAGGCGGTTGGGCAGCACATCGGTGGCGAGCATGCTCTGCGAACAATCCACGGCGAACATCACATCCTCGCCCGGACCGGCACCGACCGATTTCACCTCGCCCCATTGCGGTCGCGCCATGGCCAGGCCGATGAATGCCACAGCGATGACCAGAAGCGCATTCTTGAACCCGCGCCGTGCCGGGCTGTGAGAACGGGTGAGCTCGTCCACAAACCGCAGTGACGCGACCCGGGCCAGTTGCCGGCGACGCGCCCGCGCGGCGTAGCGATGGATCAATGACAGCAGAACCGGCGCTGCAATCGCAAGCAGCAGCCAGCGAGGTTCTTCAAAATGTGGATTGGCAAAGTCCATCAGGGCACGCGGCGAAATCTGGTGTTGGCCAGGATCAGTTCGATGGCCAGCAGGCCGAACGCGGCCAGCAGCGGCCATTGGTAAAGAGGCTGGTAGGTGGCAAAACGTTTGAATTTGATCTCGGATTTTTCCAGCCGGTCAATGTCGTTGTAGATGTTCTGCAACTGGCGACGGTTGGTGGCGCGATAGAATTGGGCGCGTGAAAGCGTGGCGATTTTTTCTAGGACGCTGTAATTCGCCGGTTGCAACAGGAGCGTGGGAATCACGTTGCCGTTGGCGTCCAGTTGCAGTTTGCCCGTGGCGGGATCGAACATCGGCAGGTGACACGGTTGCTCGACGCCGATGCCGATGGTATAGACCTTCGCTCCCAACGCGGCTGCCAGTTGCGCGGCGGGCAGGGGATCAATCTCGCCCTTGTTGTTGTCGCCGTCGGTCAACAGGATGATGATTTTGGTTTTGCCGCCGGAACTCGCGGTGAGCCGTTTTGTGGAAACCGCGATGGCGTCGCCGATGGCCGTTCCGAGTTCCGTGATGCTGCCGACGTGAAGGCGGTTCAAGTTTTCCAAAATCCAGTTGTGATTGAGCGTGAGCGGACTGGCCAGGTACGGCGCGGCGGAAAACACCACCAGTCCGATGCGGTCATTCGGGCGTTTGCGGATGAAATCGCCGATCACGTCGGAGGCGATGTCGTAACGCGAGATGCGTTCGCCGGGAGCGCCCATGTCCAGCGCCATCATGGACCACGACAGATCGAGCGCGAGCATGATGTCAATGCCGGCGATTTCGGATTCGACGTGTTGATTGACCATGCGCGGCCCGGCCAGCGCCACGATGCCGAGCGCGACGGCCAGCAATCTGAGGAACAGCAGCAATCGGCCCGCTGCGGCACGGGCCTGTGCGCCGGCGGCGCGGGCAATGTCGGCACTGGAAAATTTCAGCGCGGACAACCTGCCCATCTTTCCCCGCAACAACGCGTACACCGGCAGCAACGCCAGCAGCACCAGCAGCCACGGGTATTGGAATTCAAACTGGCCGGTCATGCGTTTGCTGGAGTGGACAATTTGGATTG
>DAOLDN010000475.1:0-3165 GCA_035327385.1 Verrucomicrobiota bacterium
GCGGGCCGAGACCGACGGCCTGATCCAGAGGGCCTGCCTGGAGGCGTTCTCCGAGCTGGCGGAGGCGGTTGAGAGTCTGAGAGGTCCAGGCGGCGATGCGCTCGGTGTTTTCAAGACCGCGGGATTCGACGCGGCCTTTTTCACCAGCGTAGGCGGTGAGGACGAATTCGACGCCCTCCACCTGGGCCAGTGGCGCGAGTTTGGAGGTGGCGGCGCGGGACAGGCCGGCGTCGCCGTGCGGGTCTCCGTGCAGTTCGTCCAGTGCCTGCGCGGTTTCGAGCAGGAGCGCGTTGTAGGATTGCTGGATGACGCGAGGGTGTTCCGGTTCAGCGGCCAGTGATTCGAAGCTGCCGGTTTTCCAGGAAAGGATTTTCTGAAACGCGGCCTCGCCGTCGAGTCCGTCAGTTTGGGCGTCGTAGAGTTCGCCGTCATTGATCCAGATTTTGCCGGTGAGCGGACCGTTGGTTATGCGCAGGACGGAGGAGCTTTGGGAGATGCACTCCAACTGGATGATGTCCACCAGGCTTTTGTTCTGGACTCCGCGGAATCCGGGTGTGCTTTCGCGGTCGAGGAGCGATTCGATGCAGTCGCTGAAGAGTTTGACTTCCTCGTCGGTGGCGGGTTTTTCCCAGAAGAGGTCCACGCCCAGCGCGTAAACGCGGGAGCGGAAGTGTTCGTCGAGCACGGAGGTGAGGACGACGGTTCTCAGTTCCGGGAATTTTTTTCGGACGATGGAGAGCACCTGAAGGCCGTCCATCTTGGGCATTTTGAGGTCGGAGATGAGCAGTCGGAAGGGTTCATCCTCAAGCATGGCGATGGCTTTGTGGCCGGAGGTGGCGGTGCGGATTTCCGGTTTGCTGGGCAGGCGGCTGAGGATGTCTTGATAGACCTCCAGCAGCGCCGGGTCGTCGTCCAGCAGCAGGATTTTGTGTCGTGGCTCGATGTCCATTCGGTTCACTCGTTTCAAGGGCTAACTCTGGCGATTCACAAACTCAAGCCTTAATGCTGTCCGGGCGGCTTGCGAAATCCTGTTTTGTGACAGCCGCCTCCGCCGTGTGGATTGAAACCGCACAGCTTTTGGCACCCGTCGCCCGGTTGGATACACAAAAGCAATCGTTATTCCCATTGTGGATTGTTTTCGTGTGAAGCCGATTTGCGGACGCAAGGTGGACAACCAGTCCAGCGATGGGACAACTGCATGACGTGTCGGGAAAAGCGGCGCAAACGCAACGAGTTGAAGGCGGCGCGAAATATGGGAAGCGGCCATTGATGTCTTCAAAGCGCGCCAGAGTGGCATGCTTCCTGCCCGATGTTTTCCAGTTCTTGACGGTTTAACCGACGCAACAACCGATGAATCACATTGTCAACACCACGCAACGAGGCCTCGATGGCCTGAACGACATTCCATCCTCGCCGCAGGGCGCGGGTGTGGCTGGCGCGGTGCTTGGAGGCGAGCAACACGCAAACTGAAATCGTTATCATGAGCGCAGCGTCACAAAGTCCAACCCTCCGGTTCTTCGGTTCGCTGAAAAACCTGTTCACCAAAGCTCCGGCCGCGCCCGCTGCCGAGCGAAAATCCGTCGTGGCTCCGGTCAAAACCGCGCCCGTCCGCCCCGTTGCCGCGAGGACCGGGGCCAACGGTACGGAACACATTTCAAAGGCCCACGCGGCTTCCAGCGCAAAGTCCAACGGTCAGGTCATCGTTCTTCCGTTGCAGAACGTGATCATGGCAATGACCACGGACCTGCGCGGCAAGGTGCGCTCCGCAGTCAGTGACGACCTGACGATCTCCGTGCCGGTTGACAAGGTGCTGCCACAACTCGGCAAAGGTGCTGTGAAGATTCCGTTCGGTGAAGTGCGCCGCGCCGCACCGCATGTCTTTGCGGTGGGCATTGACCACGACCACCTGCCCGTGGTGCTACCGCTGGCAGAGGTCGTGTCCCAGCTCAATCCGACGCTGTTGCCCCGGCGCAACGATCAGAAGCAGCAGGCGTCAATTTCCGAGGACATCGTCAGCCCATTCAGCAATTTAAACGGGCAAAACGTCGTTGTCGCCACGCCCACACCGCCTGCGGCGTCGCAGACTCCGGCCGTAAGCACGCCGATTCCCAAACGGGCCGCGCCTTTCGACACCACGCCCGTCTTTCGCACTGTCAAACCGCTGCCAGCTTCGAGCAACACGAAACGGTTTGCGCGAGTGCCCGCTTCTTCGATTCCCGCGCCGATGCCGCCGTCCACGACGACACCCGCTGCTCCGGTTGTGCCCGAGGCAACACCGGTTGTTCCAGCCAGGCCGGCCAAACCGTCCGCTGCGTTCGCCTTCGCGCCCATCACCCCGATTGCACCAGATGAGACGGAAGCTGCGGATTCCAAACCCATTCCCATGCCGACGGTGACGCCGAAGCTGCCGGAGGCTTCAGTCCGCTCCAAGCCCGTCTTGGAGCCGGCCGCTCCAATCACTCCGCTTTCGCCCGCTCCCGCTCCCGTTGTGCCGGGTGGGCCGCCGCTGACGGTGGCCGTGGCCGCGCTGGTCCAGGAATGGCCCGAAACATTGCGACAAGAGATCGTGAAGTTGAACCTTGCGTCAGGCCAGTTGGCGTTGCCTGCGCACCTGATCGAGGCCGGTCTCAAGCGAGGCAAGGTGGCGTTTCCGTGGAAACAACTTCGCGTTTGGATGACGCCAATGTCCACGTCTCCGTCCGTTCACGACGACATTGAGGTGATGTTGCCACTGAAGGTCATTGCTCCACTGTTTCTCTCGCGCAACAAGTCCGCCGGCGCACCGCAGAATGTTGTGGCCGTGGACGAAACCATTCCGAATCTGTTCTTCGGCTTTCCTCAACCCGAACCTGCCGCCCCGGTGACACCCCCCGCGCCGGCGGTTCTGACGCCGGCAGCCACGGCCAAGCCGGTGGACACCAATTACTACGTGTTCGACGACAACTCGGACACGGCATTCGTGGATCAAACCGCCGTCAAGCGCCCCATGTCGCAAGCGGGGTCGGGCACGGATTTTCTGGTGAAATACTCGACGCCGAACGAGATCGTATCTCGCGCTGCGGCGCTGGACGGAGTGGCGGGGGTGGGCCATTACTACGTCGGCGGGATCCCGGAGCAGGACATGAAGACCCGGGTGGTGGACGCCGAGCAGGTGGCCGGGCATTT
>DAOLDN010000476.1:0-3151 GCA_035327385.1 Verrucomicrobiota bacterium
GGTCAAAATCACCACGAACGTCGTGGCGGAAAAGCGTTTGCCCGCGCGACCGGAAGCCGCCGGTGTCGTGGAAAGGAGGAAATCTGCCTTTTGGTCAAGTTTCATAGAGTGGTTTCTGCTGCTGGCCGCATTCATCTGCGGGCAAGACAACGCTGATGGTTAGCACCTTCAGCGCGCCTGCGCCATTCGATTCTGGAACGTTTTCAAGGTTGCCATGTTCGCGTTCTATTTTCACGAGTCGCTGACTGTCCGGTTACAAAAGCCAGGTGACAACAAGGTTCACCTGATAATCCTTGTTGGCCGTGTTGAACGGCCTCTTGAACGAGGCCGTCAGGTTGATGGGAATTTTTTCGAACGACTTGCTGAGATAGAGTTTGCCCGATTGCGTCACGTAGTTGTCGTCCTCGAAATCAATCTTGGCCTCGTAACGCGTCGTGATGGACCAGCGATGGGGCAGGATGACCGTGGCGGGGAAATACAACTCCACATTGTGCTGCGGCGAAGCGCCGTCTTCCTCGCAGACAGAGTGGTTGTATTCAACGGTGGGTGTGAACGAGAGCCATTCTGTGGCGTCCCAGGCAAGTGTGCCGAATTCCTGCAATTTCCAGACGTCGTCGCCCAGATCGCCTTCCGCGGTGGGCATTCGCAATTCCAGACCGCCGCCAACGCGCAGGTTCGGAGCGATGCGATACGCCAGACCCGTGGCCACCTTGGTGTCGCCGATGCCGCAGTCGTCCGAGGCGCTGTCGTTGTCCCCGGCGATGTACCAGTCGTACATCAACTTGACCCGCACACCCCAGTCGAGATCGTCGGTGATTCGCTGTGCCCACAGACCGCCGAGTGTTTCCTCGATCTTGTCGCTGCCGTCGCGATAACTGTTCCATTCGGTCTCCAGCCAGATTTTGCGTTTCAGGATGGTAGGGTCGGTTTCGGATTTGAGGTCCTGAACGGAAGGCTGGGAGTAATAATCGTTGGTCGCAGCACCCCGCGCCGTGGCAGCGACAAGGACCGCGAGTGCAACCAGCGCAACTGCGCGCGTAAGATGTGTCTTTATGGTAATCATGCAAGGTCTGTCAGCGCGGTGTCAGTCTCCCAGCGAAATGCCCAGGGCGCGCGCCGTGCGGATGAGATTCCCGTCGAGTTTCACGGTCTTCAGTTTGCCGACGGCTTCGCTGATGTTGATGGCGCCGACCTGGGGGCCGGTGAAGGCGACCATTTTCCCGAAGTCGCCGGCAGCCACCAGTTCGATGGCCGTAGCGCCAAACATGGAACACAGTGCGCGGTCGAAAGTGGTGGGACTGCCGCCGCGTTGCAGATGGCCCAGCACACAACAGCGCGTTTCTTTGCCGGTGAGTTTTTCGATCCGCGACGCCACCACGTTGCCGACGCCGCCGAGGCGGGCTTCGCCGGTCTTCTTTTCATCGCCGGCGGTCACGTATCCGCCTCCCTTTTCCTTCGCGCCTTCGGCCACTGTGATCAGCGTGAATTTCTTCCCCAACTTTTCGCGCTCGGCGATCTTCGCGCAAATGCTGTCAAACGTGAACGGAATCTCCGGAATCAAAATCACGTCCGCGCCGCCGGAAACGCCGGCGTAGAGCGCGATCCAGCCCGCGTAACGGCCCATGACCTCGAGGATCATCACGCGGTTGTGGCTTTCTGCGGTGGTGTGCAGGCGATCCAGTGCATCCGTGGCGCAGGCCACTGCGGAATCGAACCCGAACGTCATCATCGTTCCTTCGAGGTCGTTGTCTATGGTCTTGGGCACGCCCACGAGGTGGATGCCACCTTCGTGCATCTGTTGCGCGATGCTCAACGAGCCGTCGCCGCCGATGGTCACCAGCGCGTACAAACCCAGTTTGTCCATACCCGCCTTGACGCCGTGTATCAACTCCACAGGCAACGCACGGCTCTCGCCGTGGCCGACCTTGGCTGAGAATTTGCCGCGGTTCGCCGTGCCCAGAATCGTTCCGCCGCGAGTCAGCAATCCGCTGAGAGCCTGATAATCCAGCGGAATCGTGCGTTGCGGTTCGAGCAATCCCTCGTAACCCCCGAGAATACCGACGGCTTCCCAGCCGCGTTTGGCGGCGGCCTTGGCCACCGCCCTGATGACTGCGTTTAGTCCGGGGCAATCGCCGCCGCCTGTGACAATTCCGATTCGTTTGCTCATGATGATTGATTGTCCTGAATGGATGCCGGAGGCGCAATGCCGCAAAGTTGACGCAGTTCGCCCGGCGGGACGTAACGTCGTCCGTTCATCACCTCGCTGATCGCATCGAGTAATTGCGACGCGATGTCGCGTTTGAAGACCAGGCCCATGGCACCGGCCTGGAGCGCGGAAAGGACCACGGCCGGTTCGTCGTGCGCGCTCAACACGATCACGCGCGCCTCCGGGCAACGGGCCAGCAGGCGGTGCAGCCAGCCGAAACTTTCGCCGCGCGTCAGCGCCAGGTCAGCCACGACGACATTCGGTCCCAGCCGCGCGGCGCTTTCCAGCAGTGACGTCTCGTCGGCCACCATCACCACCGCCGGAAACTCACATTCCAGCAATCCGCGTATTCCCTCGCTTAATCCGTGATGCCTGTCCGCGAGCAATACGCACTTGATGCCCTCTGCGCTCATTATTGTTCCGGGTTCAATCATTCCCAAGTTGTCATACTTGCGTTCTTGACAACGGAATGGAACCCAATGATGACAGAAGCACCGACGAAAGTGACCTAGTAAAATTACGAGTCCCCGAAACGGACAAAACAATGTATGGGTGATCAAAACATTTCCCGAGCAGCCGCGCCGACAACCGAACCTATGAGCACACCAAAGCACAAGATGACACGCCTTCCCAAAATGCCGTCGCACGACGCCTGGTCGAAGTCCTGGCAAAAACACTGGAGCCAGTCCGGCATGCCCGGTTACGAACTGCCTCCCGGAGATGACCGCGATTTTCTCGCCCACGCGCGCACCGCGCAAAAGGAGAGGGCGCGTCTCAAGCGGATCAGCAGCGAGTTCGAGCGGGCGTTCAGAACGTTCAAGGAAGTCGGCCCGGCGGTCACCGTGTTTGGCTCGGCCCGGTTCAAGGAAACGCATCCATACTACAAACTCGCCCGTGCCGTCGGCTCTGAACTGGCAAAGGCGGGCTTTGCGACACTCACGGGAG
>DAOLDN010000477.1:0-3147 GCA_035327385.1 Verrucomicrobiota bacterium
CCGTTTTTTCGAGGTCACCAGCAAGCGACGCAAAGGCTTCCCGTCTGAAACGCAGGTGAGGCGCGGCATCCGGGTCGTGCACGGGGATAAGGAACTTTACGAGAAACTCGGACGTAACGATCCCTACCCGTGCGGCTCTGGGCGCAGCTTTTAAGAAGTGCTGCCTGCGAACCGGGCGCTACGACGGCAGCCAGCGTAATCACTACTTCCGCGAATGATTCGCGGCACAAAGAGAATTTGAACCACGCCAGCAGCCGATCCGGCAGTTCGCCGGAGCGGTCCTGCGCATGGGCAGGTTCAATGTAGCTCAGTGGTAGAGCAGCGGTCTTATAAACCGTTGGACATGGGTTCGAATCCCATCAAACACAAACGACCCGGAGCAGCGAGACCGGCGCGCAAGCGCAGCCGGAAGGTGGCTTTGCAAGGATCGCCTCTTCGCGATGCTTCCGCCGCTGGAAAGTGGTTTCGCTGCTTCGCGGTTTTTAGATCATTTACCGCAGGCAAGCCGGATAACCGTAGCGCGGCGAGAACCCATTACTTTGGAGTGCGATGACCTGTCATCGCTTTCGGCAGGCGACCTGTCGCCGTCGAACACCGGAATCGCTCCATTTCGCCTGCGACATGGCTGCTGCGAAGTTGGACACGCCACCAAATTCTCCGCCCGCTCAACGTGGGCTGGCCGGACGACGAGTCGTCCAGCCGAATAAAGCGGCGACAAGTCACCGCACTCCAAAGCTGACGCGTGGAAGCGTCAGCGAACCAGAAAGGAAAACAAACATGAATAACGACATCCTCATTGCATTCGGCCTCACCATCGGCCTTATGCTCGCCATTTTTACTGCCATCAAGATCGCTCAGTTTCGTCGCGCGTTCCTTGTGCCGGAAGGTTACGCGGGCTTGCTCTATCACAAGGGCAGGTTCGTCGAAGTCCTCCGCGCGGGCCGACACATCCGCTGGGGTCGGCACTTCACGCTCGGTGCGCAGGACGTCCGCAAGGCGTCGCTGCTCATCGCGGGTCAGGACGTGCTCACGGCGGACAACGTCGGTCTCAAGCTCAGCCTGCTCGTGACCTTTCAGATCGCCGATCCGGTGAAGGCTGCGCACGACACGCAAAACTGGCACGGCGACCTCTACAATGCCGCCCAGATCGCGTTGCGCGGGGTCGTGGGTGGAGTTGCCATCGAGGCACTGCTCAACCAGCGACTCGACATCGGCGCGCAGCTTCTGGCTCGCGTTCAGCCGGAAGCGGCAAAGATCGGCATCAACGTCCTCGCTGTCGAAGTGAAGGACGTGATGTTCCCGGCTGACCTCAAACGCGCTTTCAGTGATGTGCTGAAGGCGAAGCAGGAAGGCCAGGCCGCACTCGAACGTGCCCGTGGCGAAAGCGCGGCATTGCGCAACCTCGCCAACGCGGCCCGTGTGCTGGACGGCAATCCGGCCCTGATGAACCTGCGTCTGATGCAGTCGCTGGCGGCTGCACAGAACGCTGGCAACACGCTGGTGCTCGGCGTGCCGGGCTTTGTGCCGCTGAAGAACGGCAAGGCGGGTTCGCCTGAACTTCAGCCGGACGACGGAGCGAGTTGATCCCACAACGCGGGACGGACGGAGGCGTCGGCCTTCGTCCGCCCCGTTGAACCGAAACCAACTTCAAAAATGAAAATTCAAATCAAACAAAGATATGATGACAAACTACGGGCAAGAGCTGCTCCGGTTTCCGGTGAATCTCTTGTATAACGGCAACTCGTACCTGCTCGAACGCGTTGCCAGATTGGAGGACGCACTGGCCGATGTGCCGAAGCAACTCCACCTGGAACTGATGGGCGATGGCGAGATTGACGTTGATTGGGCATTGGTCATCCGCGACGTGCTGATCCAGCGCTCCGCGGAAACCCGGTTGATCACCCAGGCTCGTTCGACCCTCAAGAACGGCTCGGTGCTGGTCTGGCTGCTCGGCGAACGGCGGTTGATTCGTGATGACGCGAAGGTCTTCTTCCGTCGCGCGAACATCACCGACGAGACTGACATCGGACCGGAAAAGGTCTGGAGTGACGACGACCTGGAATACGTTGATTCCTACTCCGAGGCCGATCCAGAGGAAGCCAGTCACGCCCAGGTGCTGCACTACATCAACGAATTCCTGCCCGTGCGCGAACTCGCCGGGCGGATGATTGATGTGGGCACCTTGCGGCAGTTTGGGTTGGTCGAGAACGACAAACTCGATCGCTTGCTTGCCACCACCCTGGGCGCAACCCCTGCGTGTGGGGAAGACGTGGAAAAGGCGGTCAAGCCGGCAAACGACAAGATCGTCGTGCCGCAGCCATCGAAGGAATGACATCACGCGGGCGGAGGCGAACGCTTCCGCCCGCAACTTTTTGTAGCGGCGCTCTGTGAGCGTCGCAAAATTACAGACAACAAATGCGGCGGTCATAGACCACCGCTACAAAAAACGATTTAATCAGGAGGACCGAATGAACGCGAATGCACCAATCCAAATCCACGCCACCGGCGAGGCGGCGGGCTTCATTCCCGCGCCAGGCGACAAGGGGAAGCCCATCACCGTCATCGGCACGAACTCCATTCGCGCTGGTTTCGATGCGACGTGCCTCCAGCAGGCGCTCAACGCCCGCAGCGCGCCCGGTGTGACCGATCTCGTGCTCAACCCGGACGCGCACGCCGGTTACGGCGCGCCGGTTGGTTGCGTGCTCACGTCGCCGACGCACATCTATCCCGGCCCGGTCGGCGTGGACATCAAATGCTCCATGAGTTTTCTGCAACTCGACCTGCCCGCGGATCAAGTGGCGGATAAAACCATCCGTCGCGCGCTCATCAATGCCATCCTGGAACGCACGCCAACGGGTCCGGGTCGCGGTCAACGTTCCGCGCGAAAGGCCCGCAAGGTCGGCGAAGCGCTCGGAGTGAAGGTCGTGACGGAAGGCGCTTCGGATGAAGTGTTGAACGCGCTCGGCATCCCGCTCGAATGGGCGCAGCGTTGCGAAGATGCGGTTCACGTCGGTCACGACGAAACCCGCGATGCACTGGCCTTGCGGCTCGAGTGGCTGCGCGTGAATCGCTTCTCGAACTTTGCCGAAAAGATCAGCCAGCTCGGCTCGTTTGGCGGCGGCAATCATTTTCGCGGGGGGGGAGTGG
>DAOLDN010000478.1:0-3142 GCA_035327385.1 Verrucomicrobiota bacterium
GGCGCTCCGAAAACCAACGGTGCAACTGCCTACGGCAAGTCCAATCCATACCCCGCGAAACTTCTCAGAAACGTTCTCCTGAACAAACCCGGCTCGGCCAAGGAAGTGCGGCATTACGAGATCGCACTCAATGGCAGCGGCCTCAGTTACGAGGCCGGCGATGCACTGGGAGTCGTGCCGGTGAACTGTCCCGAGCTCGTCAATGACATCCTCGCCGCGTTGAAGGCGAACCCCGACGAGAACGTGAAGTTCGGCGACAACATCATGTCATTGCGCGAGGCGCTAACACATCACTTTGACATCACCAAGCCATCGCAGGAATTGATCAAGGCCGTTGCGGGAGCGCCGAGCACCAGCTCGGCCAGTTACCAAAACGAAGATCAACGAGTCGAGCCGGTGCTCGGCGCTCCATTGGCGGAACTCGCCGCCCTGCTCGCTCCGGAAAAGCGCGACGATTTGAAGAAATGGCTCTGGGGCCGTCACGTCGTTGACTTGTTGCACATGCTGCCAGCACCGATGCCCGTGACCGAATTCATTCCGCTGCTGAGGAAACTCACGCCACGGCTCTATTCCATTTCATCGTCGCCCAAGGCGCATCCCGGTGAAGTGCATCTCACCGTGAGCGCAGTCCGCTACGAAAGCCACGGACGCGAACGCAAGGGCGTCGCTTCCACGTTCCTCGCCGACCGCGTCGGTGACACCGAATTCGTTCGTGTGTTTGTGCAACCCTCGCACGGCTTCAAACCACCGACCAACGGCGACGTTCCTGCAATCATGGTCGGTCCGGGCACAGGCATCGCTCCGTTCCGCGCATTTCTTGAAGAACGCCAGGCCACCGGTGCGAAGGGCAGGAACTGGCTTTTCTTCGGCGACCAGCGGCGCGACACCGATTTTCTCTACGAGGAACAACTGAACGCCTGGCGGCAATCCGGTTTTCTCACGCGGCTTGATCTGGCATTCTCACGCGACCAGGAGCGAAAGATTTACGTGCAGGACCGCATGCTGGAAAGCGCCGCTGAACTTTGGTCGTGGCTGGAGGCCGGAGCGCATTTCTACGTCTGCGGCGACGCCAGCCGCATGGCCAAGGACGTGGACGCCGCGCTGCACAAGATCATCGAGCAATGCGGCGGCAGGACTCCGGATGAAGCAAAGGCCTACGTGGCGAAATTGAAAAGCGACAAACGTTATCAGCGTGATGTGTATTGAGATAAAAGTGAAAGTCGTGTTGCGTGTTGCGTGTTGCGTCAAGTATTGGCGCGACGCTCGTCTGCTTGTTCACGCAACACGCAACACGCAACACGCACTCATTTCCAGATGAACTCCACCCTCCCCGAGCCCATCTCCGCCGCTGGATTCACTTCCGAGCAGAAAGAATATCTCACCGGACTGTTCGCCGGAGCTGCGGCGCGTGGACAACGCTTTGCCGACGTCGAACCAGCGCCCGCGCCCGCGGAAGATCTCATTCTCGAAGAACGCATCAAACGCGAACTGCATCCGCTTGACGCGTATCAGCAACTGGTCGAGAACGCCGCCACGAATCAAGCGCCGGACAAGGAAGACACGTTCCGCTTCAAGTGGAACGGCCTTTTCTATCTCGCGCCGAACAAGCCCGCGTTCATGACGCGATTGCGGATTCCGGGTGGCGTCTTGAAGAGTTTTCAGCTTCGCGAACTGGCCAACATCGCGAAGGAACTCACGACCGGCTACGTGCAGATCACCACGCGCGCCAATCTCCAGTTGCGGCTCATCGAGCCGAAGAACGCGCCCGATGTCCTTTCGCGAATCCAAGCGGTCGGCTTGCACACTCGCGGCAGCGGCGCGGACAACATCCGCAATCTCACGGCGAATCCCACCGCTGGCATTGACCCCGTGGAATTGATTGACGTGATGCCGCTGCTGCAACAGCTCGCGCAAATCATCATCAACGACCGCTCGTTCTACGACCTGCCGCGCAAGTTCAACATCGCCTACGACGGCGGCGGACTCATCGGCTCTGTCGAAGACACCAACGACATCGGCGTGAAAGCAGTGAGCATTGGAGCGCCGATCTCCAGATCGGCCAGTTCCGAAAATCAATCGCAGCGAGCCGATCAGGAGATCGGCGCTCCAAACCCACTGCCACCCGGCGTGTATTTTCGCATCGCACTCGGCGGCGCGACCGGCCACAAGGCGTTCGCGCGCGACCTCGGCGTTCTCGTTCCGCCTTCGGAGATCAACAAGGTCGTCGTCGCCATCGTCCGCGTGTTCATCGAAAAGGGCTGCCGCACCGACCGCAAGAAAGCGCGTCTCAAACATCTGCTCGACAAGATGCCGCTGGCGGAGTTTCTTGCCGAAACGGAAAAGAAACTCGGCAGCAAACTGATGCGCGTGCCTTACGACGCGAAGCAGATGCGCTGGGCTTCGCAAGAATTGCCGCATTCGCATGTCGGTGATTTTCCGCAGAAACAGCGCGGGTTGAATTACGTCGGCGCGGCGGTCACCGTCGGCGAGATCACTCCCAAGCAGATGATTCGCGTGGCGGAGATCGCCGACCTTTACGGTTCTGGCGAAATCCGGCTCACAGTCTGGCAGAATTTTATCATCCCAAACGTGCCGGACGCCTACGTCGAGACAGTGAAGAAGGCGCTACACAAACTGGGTTTCGCCACCACGCAATCCAACATCCGCAGCGGACTCATCGCCTGCACTGGAAACTCCTATTGCAAATTCGCGCAGGCGAACACCAAAGGAACTGCTCGCGCCATCGCGGATCATCTGGAGAAAAAGCTCTCGCTTGACACGCCGATCAACATCCACCTCACCGGTTGTCCGAATTCCTGCGCGCAACATTACATGGGCGACATCGGTTTGCTTGCGACCAAGGTGAAGGGCGAGGAAGCGTATCACGTTTTTGTCGGAGGCGGTTTTGCCGGCAATCAAGCCGTGGGCCGGCAGGTGTTCACCGGCGTTTCCATCACGGAACTGCCTTCGATGCTGGAGAAAATGCTTCGCACTTATCTCAAGCATCGCCAGGGCAAGGAGACGTTCCAGCAATTCACGACGCGCCACGATCTCAACGCGCTGCAGACCATGTTTTCCAATAACGAGTGAGCACAAACTTCCAGCGCCCATTCCATGAATCAACCCACCCCCAACCCCTCCA
>DAOLDN010000479.1:0-3141 GCA_035327385.1 Verrucomicrobiota bacterium
GAGGACACCACATTTGTGACGATGCCGGAAATGACGCATCACGTGCGCGCGGTCGCGCGCGCCAAACCTCGCTCGTTGATCGTCGCCGACCTTCCGTATCGCAGCTACGAAACTGTTGAGATAGCGGTGGAAAACGCCAAACGCCTCGTTGCCGCCGGGGCCGAAGCGGTCAAAGCCGAGGGTGGACGCGAAATAGTGAATCAGGTGCGCGCGATCATCGCGGCTGGCGTTCCGTTCTGCGGCCATCTCGGCATGTTGCCACAGCACGTCCGCGAAGAAGGCGGCTATCACATCAAGGGTAAAAAGGAATCCGAACATCAGTCACTGCTGGCCGACGCCGACGCTCTGGTGCAGGCGGGCGCATTTGCCATCGTCCTTGAACTGGTCACGCCGCCGGTGGCG
Organism: Verrucomicrobiota bacterium; assembly: GCA_035327385.1. GTDB lineage: Bacteria > Verrucomicrobiota > Verrucomicrobiia > Limisphaerales > JADLHS01 > DAOLDN01. The sequence goes on from DAOLDN010000479.1 coordinate 403, forward strand.
AAGGAGATTTCACGGCGCATCCCCGTTCCCACCATTGGCATCGGCTCCGGTCGCGACTGCGATGGACAAATTCTCGTGACTCCGGACCTGCTGGGCATGTTGCCTTGGTACGATTTGAAGCACGTGAAACCCAAGCTCAACGCGGCAGAACAGATGCTTGCTGTTGTCAGTGAATGGAAGGAAAGCGTCGCCAGCTCCTGAATCCGCCGCCACACGAGAGTTTCGCAGTGAAAAAACTCACACACATAGATGCGCACGGCGAAGCCAGCATGGTGGACGTCTCCTCAAAATCCGTGCAATTGCGCGAGGCAGTCGCCAGCGGTGAAATCCGTCTGAGCCGTTCGACCATCAAACTCATCCAGTCCAACCGTATCGCCAAGGGCAACGTGCTGGCAGCCGCGCGGCTGGCGGGAATCCTTGCGGCGAAAAAGACCGGCGACCTCATCCCGCTTTGCCATCCGCTGCCCATCACGCATTGCGAAGTGTCGTTTGAAATCCCAAAGTCAAAGGACCGCATTCAAATCAAGGCTTCAGCGAAGATTTCCGCCCGGACCGGTGTTGAAATGGAAGCGCTCACCGCCGTGAGCGTGGCGGCTTTGACGATTTACGACATGTGCAAAGCGGTGGACAAAGCCATGCGAATCACAAACATCCGCCTGGTTTCAAAAACGAAACGCAACTGACCCGGCCGGATGATCACTTGACGCAACACGCAACACGCAACACGTCTAAAATGCAAATCAACGTCGGCATCATTACGATTTCAGACCGCGCATCGAAGGGGCTTTACGATGACCTCGGCGGCCCGGCGTTGAAGAAAGCCGCCGACGCTCATGGCTGGAAGGTCACGTCCGAACTGCTCGTGCCGGATGAAAAACGCGACATTCAACGCGCCGTGCGTGAACAGATCGGTAACGGCTGCCAGCTTGTGTTGACGACTGGCGGCACTGGAGTCGCCATGCGCGATGTGACGCCGGAGGCAGTGCGCGAGATTGCCGTGCGCGAACTGCCCGGTTTTGGCGAAGTGATGCGCGCGGAATCCATGAAGATCACGAAGAACGCGATCCTTTCACGCGGCCTCGCCGTGGTGGTGGACAGAGCGCTGGTGATCTGTCTGCCCGGCAAACCCAGCGGCGCTGTGGAATGTCTCGGCTTCGTTGCGAAAGCGATTCCGCATTGCGTGGAAGTGTTGCAGGAAGTGCCGACGAGTTGTTGAAACGCATGAAAGCGATCCGACCCACCCCTGCCCCTTCCCAGGAGAGGAACGTTGATGGCGACGGCTTCGGAACGTTTCCCCTCCTGGGAGGGGTCAGGGGTGGGTTCAACCAAATGCTCGCGACATGAAACTGCTATTGACCTGCCTATTGCTCGGCGTTGCGGCTTGTGGCTGCACCACCAAGTCCAGGGCACGCTCACAGGCCGAGGCCGCCTACAACGCCGGTCGCGCTGCGGCGTATCAGCAGATGCTGGATGAACACCGCACGACGATTCGCGTGCTGGGCAATGTGCGCAATCCGGAATTTCCGTGGCTGCAGGACCTGACGTTGATGGAGGCGCTTGTCGAAGCCGATTATCATGGCAGTCGCGACCCGCGCGGCATCACCATCATCCGCAAACGCGAACCGATTCCCGTGGACATGAAGGCGTTCCTTGGCGGTGAAGATGTGTTGCTTGAGCCGGGAGATACGATTGAACTGCGTCAGTGACACGCCCACGGCCAGTCGCGTTTCAAATTCAATAATGCGTCCTGAGATTTCAAAAAGTCTCTGCTAGACAGTCCTGAAACCTCCTTTTAGAGTCCAATTCCATGAACTTGATGAACGACAATTCAGTCGCTCACCCACAATGTTAGACCGCAACCACGCCAACAACTCGGTGTTCACTAGAAACCACCTTGGACTCGTTATTGTAGCCGCAGCACTGCTTCAAGCTGGGTGTTCTACCAGCACCCACGCCACGAAATGGGAATACAGAGAGGTTTCAGGTGTCACGACAGACAAGATCAATCAGATGGCTGATGAGGGTTGGACGGTTGCTGGCTTCAGTCAGTATGACGCCAGCGGAACGATACGGACGAGTTATCTACTCAAGCGCCCCAAAGCTCGTTGAACGTGGTTGGTTTGTCAAAGCATGAGCCTGTGTCCAAGAGACGGTCAGACCCTCGCAAGTAATGACGTGAGCGGTTATCGCTATTACTCCTGCGAGCGTTGCCGTGGCTATTGGATTCCAGGTGGGGCGCTGCACCGCGTATTATCGGCACGAGGAGTGTCCGAATTGCGGTCCGTTCCACGGGCTGGCAAAGGCGACATTGACTGCCCGGACTGTCATCGCCCCTCTGTGGCGGTGGTTATTGCGGGCTGCCGGCTGGATTTTTGCGCCAACTGTCATGGAGTCTGGCTCGATTCAGGCGAGGTAAATCGCGTGCGCTCCCTGTTTCCAGAAGGTTCAGCCGTCGTGGATGCTGACGCGAGCCGTGTTTCCAAAGGCACCGGGGACAATCTCGGCACGTTGCCAGTCGTTGAGTTTGTAGGCGACCTCTTTCTTTTTCTAATACCTTGAGGGCGACGTCGCCATGAGAGTGACGGATACATTTGAGCAAGATGGCCGCACTCATGTCCAGTGGCGCGGACGGAAGCTCATCTTTTTCGGCGGTTGTGATTACTTCAGGCTATCCTCCCACCCCACAGTCTTGAAAGCATTGGTCACCGGGTTAAAACAGTCTGGCCTGAGCGTTGCAGC
>DAOLDN010000480.1:0-3137 GCA_035327385.1 Verrucomicrobiota bacterium
TAATGCAGCGAGTAAGGCGCGAACGTGCGTATGCGACGCGGATTATCGTACGGGACGTTGGCCCGCGGCAACTTGTGTCGCCGCCGAACCTGTGCGGACACCTTCCGCCAGCCAGTCCGCCGGAGGAGCGCCTGATAGAACAGCATGGGCCACCGCTGCGAGCAACGCATCGCCCGCGCCGACGGTGTTGCGGACGCGCACGCGCGGCGTGCCCGCAACATGAGTGATGTTCAGACGGGCGTTGAGCAACATGCCGGGTTTTGCACCGCGCGAAACCAGCACCCAGCCTCCTGTCACTCTGGAAAGTTCCATGGCGGCCCGTTTGATTTGCTTGTCGTTTCGCAGCGGTCTTCCCCGCCACAGGGCGAGTTCGTGTTCGTTGGGTTTGACGAGGAAGGGTCGCGCCTTCAGCGCGGCGGCGAACGCGGGGCCGTCGCAGTCGAGCAGCGTTTTGACACCGGCTCGATGCGCGAGCCGGATCAATTGCGCATAAGCCGTCACCGGCAATCCGGGTGGCAGGCTGCCGGACAATATCAGCAGACCGGTTTGGCGGAGTTTCTTTTTTACTGTTTCACAAATGAGCCTCCATTGTGCGGCGGACAGTTTCGGGCCTGGCGGGTTGAATCGCATCTGGCGTCCGCGTGCCGTTGTGACGATGACGTTCACACGCGTGGCGTCTTTCAAAGGAATGAGCTTCGATGGAATCTTTTCGGAGCGAAGTCCCGCAGCCAGTTGACGACCGGGAGCGCCGCCCAACGGCAGCAACAACAGCGGCCGGCCTCCGAGGTATTTCAGCCAGCGCGCCACGTTGATGCCCTTGCCACCGGGCCAGCGGCGCTCGGAGAGGACGTTGTTCTTTTCCTCCCAGAGCACGTCGTCCACGAGCCATTCGGCGTCCATGGACGGATTGAGCGCAAGGATTAGCGCCGACATCAGGGGATTTGTTGGAGGTAATAGAACTTCCACGGGCTGACGCCGCCGGTCAACGAGCCGTCGTCCGTGAACGAGAACATTCCTGTGAGCGACGTGAAATTCGATGGAACGACGGACCAACTGCTCAACGGCAGGGCGACATTCGTGGTGTAAAGGATGTTGAACTGAAGGTTCGTCGGCGCGGTCCAGCCCAGGGTCATTCCACCGGGGCCGTAGCTGAAGCTGTTGAAGTTGTAATTGGTCGTTACCGGCGGCGGCATGACAGACGATGTCCCGGTCACCACGCGGAAGAAGAAATATGGCGACGGGAGCGGGACGCAATAGGTCGTTTGCGGACCTGTGGCGACGATGGTCGGTGAAACGTCTATCCAGTTCGTGGTGCTCAGACTGGTGATGCCTTCGACGTGATAGCTCTGTCCCGCCACGGAAGTCCACGTCAGGCAGAAGCTGTTGGTGATGATGGAGACATCAATGATGACGATGGGTGGATTGGTGACGACTGGAACGGAACTGACGACCACGCTGACGGAATCCGGCCCGAACCAGTTGCTGGTGACGAGATTGGTCACGCTGAAGTTGAACGAGGCGTAACCGGTGTAATTCGTGTCCGGCGTGAATCGCGCGGTGCGTCCGTCGCCAAGCAGCACGACGGTGCCGTTGGTGCCGTTGGTGACACCGAACGCCAGATTTCCGGTGCTGCCGGAGATCAGTGCCAGATTCACGTCCACAGGCTGGCCGATGCTGGTCAACGCATTGGGTGCGGCGAGCCAGTTGATGTATTCCTCAAGGTCGGTGTAGCCGTCGCTGTCACGATCGTTGTTGTTGCCCGGCACATTCGGGTCCAATCCAAACGTGGTTTCCCAATAGTCCGGGATGCCGTCCTGGTCGGTGTCCGTCGGTGGCGTGGTTGAAACCAGCGTCGGCCAGCCTCCGACCTGCGACTGGGAATCAATGATGACCCCGGCCTGATTGCGGACTTTCGTGACCACGTTGGTGTCCACGGAATCCCGCAACGCCATCGCCGTGCCGCCAAAGGCCAGGACGCGTTCGTAGGCTTCGTCCGGAGTGTAAGTTGTCACCAATGGAAGGTTATCGAACCGGTCCGGAATGAACGTGTAAGGGGCCGAGAACATTCCAAAACCGGTGTCACTCCCGTTCAGTATTCCATCGAGGCTGCTGTCAATTTTGTTGTCCGTGAAGTAGATGAACGTGTTCGGTGAACCGCCTTCAAAGACGAAATTAGGATTGACGGAGTTTGAACCTGCGATGCCGTAGTTGGCCACGTAGTTCATCCGGTTGGTGAAGCCCTGAGGATTGTCGGCACTGTCGTTGGCGGAATATCCGGGCAGGTTGCCCCAGTTGTGGATGACGTTGTTGACGAAATCGAGGCTGAGATTGTCGCCCAACCGCGGGCTGCGTCCCCTGTGATCGGCGTAAAGGTTGTGATGGAAACTCAAACTGCCGTAACCGTAACGCAGCAGGGATCCGAATCCGTGCGGGCCATCTGGATGGCAGGAGTTGTTCAGACTGTCGGTGATCAATGACCATTGAACCGTGACATTCGTTGAGTCCGTCACGGAGAGCGCTTCGTCAACGCTCCACGAGGCCGAGACGTGATCAATGATGGTATCGGTGACATAATCGAGCCACAGTGAGTCCCCCTCGAAGCCGCTTATGCAATTGCTGTCGCCAGGCCTGAAACGCATGTAGCGGATAACGACGTCATTGGCATTGACGACACGCACGGTGCGGCCCTGCGTCGTGATTCCGCCGCCGGGAGCGGTTTGACCGGCAATGGTCAGGAACGACGTGTCAATCGTCAGGTCGGACAACAGGTTGATGGTGCCGGAAACGCTGAAGAGAATCGTTCTCGGCCCGGCGGCATTGGTGATTCCGTAACGCAACGAACCGGGGCCGGAGTCGTTGAGATTGGTGACGTAATAAACGTCGCCGCCGCGGCCGCCCAATGCGCAGGCGCCCGCGCCTTCCGCGCCGGGAAATGCCGGGAAACAGACGTTGGACACCGCGTCGTAACCGAAGTTGACCAGCAGCGCCACGGTGACGGCGTTGGAACTGCGGTTCTGAATGCCCAGGAAATAAGTCTGACCGGGACGCAACGGAGGCGAGCCGCCACTGAGAATTGTGCGGCTTCCGCCGATTGAATCGGTCAGGAAAATGAAGTCGCCAAGATTGGTGCCCGTGGG
>DAOLDN010000481.1:0-3132 GCA_035327385.1 Verrucomicrobiota bacterium
CTCATCACGTCGTCGTGACCACAATGCACGTTGAGTGAATGCGCAGTCAGCGCCCGCGCGCCGATGTGAAAAACGATGGGTAATCGTTTACCGGAAATCGTGTAGAGCACTTCCTTCATCAACACGAGTCCTTGACCGCTGGTGAAGTTGGTCACCCGTCCGCCGGCGAGCGCAAAACCTTCGCAGGTTGTGGCAGCAGAGTGTTCGGATTCCGGCTGCACGAACGTGAGTGTGTCGCCCCAAAGATTCTTCTTCCCGTTGGAGACTTCGGTTTCGTAACCCGTGCCCATCGTGGTGGAGGACGTGATGGGATACGCGCACGCGCCGTGGGTGATGTGGGTTTCGACCCACACGACGCCGCCTGCGCCGTCCGAAGTGGTGGGGATTCCGGGGTAGGGAACTTTGTTCGCTTCGTTGCTCATATAGGTTTTGTGAGCGAACGAGGCGTTCAACCGACGCCGGCCCCCTTTTGCCCTTGGTCGGCGCAGATTGATGCCTGCGCCCGCCGTGATTGCAATATCGGAGGCTCACTCTAAAGTCGTCCGCCGACCGAGGCAAGGGATTAAAATGTCGCCTCCACACTTTTCTGGCTCGCAAATCTGCGCATGCGAAAACATGCTCTCGACAATGAACAGCGGCGCAGCGGAGCAATAACTTGCGCACCCAAAAGAAAATGAATCCGTGGACAAAACCAGAACTGGCGCACGACCCGGCCGAATGGCTGGGCGACGCGCATCCGCTCATCCAGCAACTGGGGTCTGTGGACGGTCTGGCTTCGTTGGATGCGCTGGCGCAATCGCTCGTGTCGCGCCCTGTCAACAGTGCCGCGGCCTTGTGGGAATTTCTTTGCGGCTATCACGAACGCATCCTACTGCCTCACGAGCTACCTGCCATCCGCGTCGCGTTCGACCGCTCTTGCCGCAACGAAATCCGGGAATTGATCGCGTTCGACAAACAACTGTCCGGCGAGCCGGCGCTGCGCGAGTTTGCCGGCGCAAGCCGCCGCGTGGGTCTGGCGCAGTTGCAGAAACTCCGTCCGTTGCGCGATGAACGCGGCGCGCAGCGATATCTGTCGGCGGTCGAGGCCGGCAATGCGCACGGCTGGCACACGCTGGTCTATGGCCTGACGCTGGTGGTCTATTCATTGCCGTTGAGACAGGGTTTGTTGGGTTACGCGCACCAGACGACGCGCGGGTTCATTCACGCTGCCGCGCGGTCGTTGCAATTGACAGAGGCCGAATGTCGGTCGCTGTTTGACGAACGAGTTTCGCTGCTGCCTGCCGCTGTGGAGCGATTGATCGGCAAGCTGGCGGCGTGATTCAGGCTTTTATTCGAGGCAACTCTCCATCCTTTTTTCATCGCTCATCGGACGCCCGGCATCGCTCAGTCAGACCGCAATGAGTCAGCCACAACAAACACAGGTTGTATTCGACACCGTATCACCATTCCTCGCGCTGGCGCCAATGCAGGACGTGACCGACGGCGCGTTCTGGAAACTCATGCATCGCTATGGCGGTGCGGACATTTACTGGACCGAATACTTCCGCGTTCACGCCGTTTCCAATCTGGAAAAATGGATTGTCGAGTCCATCGAACAGAATGACACTGGACGACCGGTCGTGGCGCAGATGATCGGCAACGACATTCCATCGTTGGTCCGCACGGCGAGGGAACTCCAAAAACTGCCGGTCGCGGCCATTGACCTGAACCTGGGCTGTCCCGCGCCCATCGTGTATCGCAAATGCGCCGGCGGCGGCCTGCTTCGTGAACCGAAGCGGATTGATTCCATTCTCGGCGCGCTTCGCGAAGTCGTGAGTATCAAGTTCACGGTCAAGACGCGCGTTGGGTTTGAATCACCTGACGAATTTGATGGGTTGCTGGCAATCTTCGCGAAACATTCAATAGACCTTCTCACGGTACACGCGCGCACGGTTTCACAGATGTATCGCCTGCCGGTGCATTACGATCTGATACGGCTCGCCAGCGAGACGATGAAATGTCCGGTGTGTGCCAATGGTCACGCGCATTCCGCCGGTCAAGCGCTCGATGTCCTGGCACGGACGAAAGCGAGAGGACTGATGATCGGACGCGGAGTGATCCGCAGTCCGTGGTTGTTCAACCAGATCCGTCAGTGTCAGCGTGGTGAAACGATTACGTTTCCAAAGGGCCGCGACGTGCTGGAATACATCACGGCCCTGTGGGAATCGCAGGCCACTTTCGACGCGCCTGAAAAGGCTCAGTGCGAGCGGATGAAGAAATTCATGAATTATCTGGGGGAAGGGATTGCGCCTGAATTCCTCCACCAAATCCGCCGCGCGCAAACGCGTGATGAATTCTTCCGCATCTGCCGGGAGTTTCTGGATCACGGAGAACCACTGAGGTTGGAGCCGGCGGATTGAGCGTGGCCGAAAAGCGGAAACACTCAAAGGAGTGGAGGGCGGGAAACTGGACGCGGCTGCGTTCTTGAGAACGCGGCTGAATTCCTCTTGAGATTGGCGGCGCTTTGACAAGCGCAGCCACGGCGGTCGGGTGAATTTGTCTCCGCTTTCCCGCCGTTTAGATTTCCGCTTTACCCCTCAATGTTTGGGTCGAAGCAAAATCGCCTTCTTGTCCGAACCTTCCACGGCGACGCTGTGGGTTTCGATGTCCGGGTCGTCCTTGATGGCCTGATGGATGATGCGTCGGTCGAATGCGCCCATCGGTTCCAGCTCCACGACATCGCCCCAGCGGCGGACTTTCTCGGCAGCATCCCTGGCTTTCTTGACCAGCGCATCGCGGGCTGAGGCGCGATAGCCTCCCACATCCACCATGACCTTGGGAGCGTTGTTGTCTTGCTGGAAGAGCAGGCGGTTGGTGATGTATTGGATGTCGGAAAGCGTCTGGCCCTGGCGTCCAATGAGCCGGCCCGAGTCGTCGGTCTTCACATCGAGCAGAATGCCGTCCTCCATGGTGTGTTCTTCGACTGTGGCCGGGAATCCGAGCAGGTCGAGTAATTTTTCGATGGTGGCTTTGGGCTGGGCAGGCATTGGCGGCGGTTGGGTGTTGAATGTTGAGAGTAGCGGTGTGCTGTGGATTCAACTGTTGTTCGTCATATTCCGCCTATTTTTTCTTTTTTGGCGCGTGCGTCAATGG
>DAOLDN010000482.1:0-3132 GCA_035327385.1 Verrucomicrobiota bacterium
CGCTGGCCGGCACTGTCGAAGCCAGGATCGGCTCCGCCAGGCGCACCGAACCGACAGCCATCGCCGGCAACTCCGGCCCGTCTACGCGAGACCGCAACTCGCCTTCCAATCCCTCGAGATCGGTGATCGAACCGTCCGCCCCCAGCCGGTACGTCGACTCGCTGCCATCCAGGGCGAACACGAGCGGGGGCGATGACCCCTCGGCCGGCCGCGCCCCGCTGCCAACCTCCATTCGGGCCGACGTCAACGCCGGGGCCACCTGCATCACTTCGCCAGCCTTTTGGGGTTGATAGATTTTGGCCATGGTGGCCGATTGGACACGCTCGACTTTCACGCCCCGGATCGGCTCCTGCGTCTGGGCGGCAATCACTCGTCCGCTGATGCGCGGAGACACGTAATGCGCCACCGAGGTGTTCTTGCAGCCGACAGCCACAAGCAGCATGGACAGCAGGCACAGGAACAACATGGGACGATGCAGCGAGGACTCCATAAAGATATAAGATTTATGGAAACGACAGGGCGTGGCTGGAGAGAGTCATCAATTCAGGTGTTAGAACTCATGATTAATAACGATTCGAGACTAGTCAGCCATCGTTGGAAGTCAAACAAGTTCACGGCAGTTGCAGCAGGAAGAACTGTTGCGGGAGGAAATCGGGGACGGGATTCGTCCATTGGAAACATCCGGTGGCGTCAAACTGGCCGGTGGCGATGACCGACCAGTTGGTCGCGGGCCATGCGAGATTGGTCGTGGCGAGCACGTAGAAGTCTCCGTTCGTCGGGCCGCCGCTGCCGCTCATCACGAATTCCCCGGACACAAGGGAGACATTGGTGACCTGCGGCGGCGGCGGTGGTTGTGTGTTGGACGCAATTTTGACGGAGCCGTCCACGAGCAATGCCGACGTGTCCCACACGAGTCCTTCCTCCAAAGGCGGCAGTTCAAAGTCAGTGAAGCCGCCGGTGTATTCCGCAGAATCAAACAGCTTGAACGTGTCATTCAGTTGCAGTGTTCCCGCAAGATTTGTCACTACCAGCCTGCCTCCGTAGCTCACATTGGTCATTCCCTGGAGCAAATCGTTCGTGCCCGCGAGTTTGTTGATCTCCATCCATGTCACACTGTCCGGTTGCAGATACAGGCCGGCCGTCAACGAGAGTTGTCCGACTGAAATTCCCGGAGAAATCAGGCCGCCGGCTTGAACCGTGACATTGCCGCTGACCGGCCCGTGGCCGCACAGCTTGCCGCCCGCAACGGTGACTTCACCCGGCCCGACGTGGCCGTTGAGAATCAGACTCCCATCGTTGACAGTCGTTGCTCCCGTGTAGGTGTTGTCGCAGGACAGCAGCACGGTGCCGGTGGTTGTCTTGAGAAATGTCCCTTCGCCGCCAAGAGCCGTCGAGCTGGTGCCGGATCGGAATTCAAACTGGGATGCGGACAACGTGGCGACCGCACCCGTGATCGAGCCTCCATCCAGGATGAGTTGTGAAACGGTGTCACTGATTGCGCCCTGCAATCCCAGGATTCCCCCGGCGACGGTGACAGTCGCCGAATCGCCGATTTGATCGCCGGCCATCAGTTGCACGATGCTGCCGGCGACAAGGAGACTCGACGGGATGGCATTGCTGGAGGTTTTGGCGAGAATCAATCTGCCGGCGCTGACGATGGTGTCCGCGTCGTAATCGTTCGGAAAATCGCCGCCGAAAGTGAGACGTCCGCTGCCGTCCTTGAACAGCGGCCCGGACGGGCCGGCGTTGGTGATAACACCGTTGTAAACCAGATTCTGGCTGCTGCCGGGAAGGTCAAGCCTGCCGCCGCCGGGACCGATGATGATCGGGCGATTCTCGGAAAGGAACGGCGACAACGATGAAGTGTCGTCATTGCGAAGAGTTCCACCGTCCAGCGTGAGGCTGCCGGAGTCGGGCGTCGTCGCCCCTATTGCTCCGTGGCGGGCCGCACGCAGCGTGGCCCCGGTGGAAATCAACACCGACCCGGTAATTGAATTGGTCCCGTTGCCCGGCACGCGCAGGTACAATGTGCCGTCACCATACACACTGAAACCCGACTCGCCGGCAATGGTGTTGGACATCAGCAACGTCCGGTTGCCCGTGTGGACGTTCAAAGCGACCGCTTCCTGACTGATGGGCGTCAGCACCATCTGGTCGTTTGAAGAAAGGTTTGAGATTCCGGCTGCGGTCGAAATTGTGATTGGTCCCGCAAAGTTGGTGCCCAGAATGAAACCGCCTGCGCCGCTGAGAAACTTGAGGGAGTTGACACGGAACGGACCGTCCGGGATGGAGCGGCTCCCGGACACGCCATTGAATTCGATGTCGTCCCCGTCGAGCCTCGGCGCGGTGCCATCCCAATTGGTGGGATTGTTCCACATCGGATCGGCTGCGCCCGCTCCTCCGGTCCAGGCGCGGGTCGCGTTGGGCTGGTCTTGAGGAATGAACCGTATGCACTGGGCGTAGAATCTCCGTGTCGGCGATGGACTGATTTCGCCGCTGAGGTAGGTGAACGTGAAAACCGGATTGGGCGACTCACATACGATCTCACCCAGCGTCGTCCACTTGTCCACGTTTGGCAGGGCGAACGCCGACGTCGTGCCGGGCAGCGTGCTGTTGGAAACACCTTCCACTTGGACGGACACCAATAAATCGGCTGGCGGAGGGTGCGTGGTACTTGTGGGACTCGTCACTTGCACTGCATACACCCGGCCGGGTTGTAGCGACGCCTCGTTGGTAGCCACGATCCGGAATGAGGGAGGGCCGACCGAGTTGGTGGTTTGCCGGCTGCCGGAGGATTGGAACGGCGGTGTACATGGCACTTTACTCACGTTACCGCTTGTACCCCATGCCCCTGCGCCGGAAGGAGGATAATATGACCAGAAAACCGAGTTGTCCGTGTTTGTGGACGTGCGGCTCTCAATCAAAACCGGTTGCGCAATCGCCGTCGGCGACGACAGCCAGCAACCGAGCGCTCCCGCCAACAGAGCCGGTGGAACCAAAGCGCGCCGAACGACACTCGTGCCTCCGGGCATTATTCCTTGTTTGAAGTCAACCTCGAACATCGTTTAATCCGACGAACCCCGCCATAAATCCATCTCGCCCGGCATGAGCACACTGTCCGGACAAATGGCG
>DAOLDN010000483.1:0-3123 GCA_035327385.1 Verrucomicrobiota bacterium
CCTGCGTTGTTTGCCGAACGTGATTGCCATGGCCCCGAAGGACGAGGACGAACTGGCGGACATGATGTTCACTGCCACGCACGAATCGCATCCGACGTTCATTCGCTACCCCCGGGGTGCTGGGGAAGGGACGCCGATCAAGGATCAACCGCGTCTTCTGGAAATCGGCAAGGCGGAAGTCATCCGAAATTTTTCGTCCAATGGCGGTCGCAAGATCGCGCTGTTTGGACTTGGCAACCTCAATTCCATGGCCCGCAAAGCCGCTGATCAACTGGCGCAGGAAGGCTACGACGTGGCCGTCATCAACCCGCGCTTCACCAAGCCGCTGGACGCCGGCACGCATGAGTTCTTCGGTCGCGCGGCCGACATGGTTGTGACGCTGGAAGATCACGCATTGATGGGCGGCTACGGTAGTTCGGTTCTGGAACTGTTCAGCGAAAAGGCAATCAACACGCCCGTCGCGCGCATCGGCTGGCCGGACCAGTTCATCGAACACGCCACAACGCAGGACGAACTGCGACGCAAATACGGAATCTCCGTCGAGAATGTCATTGCCAAGGTCAAGGCGCAATTCACGGAAACGCCGGCGGTCGCGACGATGACCCAGTTTGCGTGACGAACCACGACCGGCAGGCGGTTGTGCCAGCGGGAACTCCCGGCACGCAGCCGAAGCAACGGACGTGCGCCGGCCATGCACCGCGCTTTCTTTACTTGATTTCCTTCGAGGAGAACTTGAATCTCACGCCCGAGGATTTGGCAGTCGCAAATCGTAACTCGTAAATCGCAATTCACACATGGCCTACAAAGACGTCACACCGCCCGCGGGCGGAAAAATCTCAATCAAAGCCGGCACGCTCAACGTGCCGGAGAACCCTGTCATTCCTTTCATTCGTGGCGACGGCACAGGCCCGGACATTTGGGCCGCGAGCGTGCGCGTTTTTGACGCGGCGGTGCAAAAGGCGTATGGCGGCAAGCGCAAGATTTCGTGGTTTGAAGTGTTCGCGGGGGAAGCCTCAAAGAACAAATTCGACAATTGGCTGCCGGACGACACCGTGGAGGCTTTCAAGGAATATCTCGTCGGCATCAAAGGTCCGCTGACCACGCCGGTCGGCGGCGGCATCCGCTCGTTGAACGTTGCCTTGCGCCAGATGCTTGACCTCTACGTCTGCCTCCGCCCGGTGCAATGGTTCACCGGCGTTCCGTCTCCGGTGAAACATCCCGAAAAGGTGGACATGGTCATCTTTCGTGAAAACACCGAGGACATTTACGCGGGCATTGACTATCAGGCGGGTTCGGTCGAGGCGAAAAAGATTCTCGATTTTATCCAGAAGGAACTGCCGGCTGCGTTCAAGAAGATACGATTCGGTTCTGAAGCCTCCGACACCGTCGGCATCGGCATCAAGCCCGTGAGCAAGCCGGGCAGCGAGCGTCTCATCCGTTCAGCCATCGAATACGCCATCGCCAACAAACGCAAGAGCGTGACGATTGTCCACAAGGGAAACATCATGAAGTTCACGGAGGGCGCGTTCCGCGACTGGGGCTATGAACTGGCGAAGCGCGAATTTGGCGCGGTGGAAATTGATGGCGGCCCGTGGTGCAAGATTCCTGAAGGCAAGCCCGGCGCGGGCACCGTCATCAAGGACGCCATCGCCGATATCACGTTGCAGCAGGTGCTCACGCGCCCAACGGACTTCGACGTCATCGCCACGCTCAATCTCAACGGAGATTATCTCAGCGACGCGCTTGCGGCGCAGGTGGGAGGCATCGGCATCGCGCCCGGCGGCAACATCAACTACATCAGCGGTCACGCGATCTTTGAAGCCACGCACGGCACGGCCCCCAAATACGCCGGCAAGGACATGGTCAATCCGGGTTCGGTGGTGTTGTCAGGCGAGATGATGTTGCGCTACCTGGGTTGGACTGAAGCGGCCGACCTGATTGTGAAGGGACTCAACGGCGCAATCGGTTCCAAGAAGGTGACGTACGATTTTGCCCGCCTGATGGAAGGCGCGACCGAAATCAAGTGTTCGGCTTTTGGCGACAACATCATTGCGCACATGTGACCCGGTGACAGCAAGGCCGCTGTCCGGTCAAAAAGCGGTGGAAATCCCCGGATATTAAGGCTTGACGCTTGATTGGTGGGTTTTTATCGTAACCTTACAACGGCATAGTTTGCTGGCGTCAGCCTGCGCGAGAAGTCGGAAGAATCAATTCTCCGACTTTTTTGTTCCCCAAGAGGGACTTCCGTTGCGAGTCTATGAACGCTGATTTCCTGGCAGTTTTGGAATTTTGGGAGCGCGAGAAAGGCATCAGCCGCGACGTTTTGGTCGGCGCGGTTCAGGAGGCCTTGCTTTCGGCTGCCAAAAAGGCCGTCGGCCCGGCGCGCGCTCTGCGTGTCGCCATTGACCCCAAAAACGGCGACATCAAAGCGTTTGCCAAACTCGTTGTCGCTGAAAAGGTCATTTCCAAGCACGACCAGATTTCAGTGTTCGACGCCCGCCGCATCAAGTCCGACGCCCAGCTCGGTGAAGAGATTGAAATCGAGGTCACGCCCGCTGGTTTCGGACGCATCGCCTCCCAATACGCGAAACAGTCGTTGATGCAGCATATCCGCCGTGCGGAGAAGGAACTGATCTTCTCGGAATTCAAGGACCGCGTTGGCGACATCGTCAGCGGCACGGTTCGCCGCTTCGACCGTTCGGACGTGATGATTGACCTCGGCAAATACGAGGCGCTGTTGCCCAACAAAGAGCGCGTGCCCACAGAGGAATATCAGGTCGGCGAACGCATCCGTTGTTATGTCAAGGCCGTCGAACTCGGACCTCACGGTCCGGAAATCATCCTCTCCCGCGCCGATCCGCGGTTTGTTATCAAGCTTTTCCAACTGGAAGTTTCAGAGATCAACGACGGCACCATTGAGATCAAAGGCATCGCACGCGAACCCGGTTTTCGTACAAAGCTCGCAGTCTGGACGCGAGATGAAAAGGTTGATCCCGTGGGAGCGTGCGTCGGCCTGCGCGGTCAACGCGTTAAAAACATCGTTCGCGAACTCAACAACGAAAAAGTGGACATCATCCGTTGGGATTCAAACGTCCGCACTTACATCACCAACGCTCTGGCACC
>DAOLDN010000484.1:0-3116 GCA_035327385.1 Verrucomicrobiota bacterium
GGGAGGCGGGGGGGGCGCGTGCGCTCCGCTTTTCGCTGGAAAACCCCGCCGTAACGCTTGCCATCGCCAAGCGGCCGGGCGCGAACGCCATCACGGTCGCGAAGGAGGTTTTGCGAAAGGTGGATTCGCTGAAAGGGCGCGAGATTCCGGCCGACGTTTCCGTTTCCATCACGCGTCATTACGGCAGGACGGCTGCGGAGAAATCCAACGAACTGCTGTTGCACATGGGCATCGCGGTCGTTGGCGTTTCCATTTTGATCTGGCTCACGCTGGGTTGGCGCGAATCATTCATCGTCGGTGTGGCCATCCCGGCAACGCTCGCGCTCACCTTGCTCGTGTTTTATCTCTACGGCTTCACGCTGAACCGCATCACGCTGTTCGCGCTCATTTTCAGCATCGGCATTCTGGTGGACGACGCCATCGTGGTGGTCGAGAACATCGTGCGCCATTTTCACCTGCCGCACAACAAGGGCCGCAAGTGGAGTGACATCGCCGTGGAGGCGGTCAGCGAAGTGGGCAACCCGACGATTCTCGCGACGTTTGCCGTCATCGCGGCGGTGCTGCCGATGGCGTTCGTGGGCGGACTGATGGGGCCATACATGCGGCCCATTCCGATTGGTTCGAGCGCGGCGATGTTCTGGTCCTTGCTGATCGCGTTCATCGTCACGCCGTGGGCGAGCATTCGCATCCTGCGTTGGGGGAGGAAATACCGGCCTAATGGAGAAATAGTGCAACAGAGCAATGAACAGCCCTCCAACACTCCAATACTCCAGCACTCCGCTTCGGAACACCCTGAAGATTTCTTCACCAAACTCTATCGTCGCGTGATGAATCCGCTCATCCACAGCGCGAAGTGGCGGTGGGTTTTTCTCGCGGGCATCGTGGGTTTGTTGCTCGGCGCGATGGCGCTGGTGGGCATCGGCTGGGTGAAGGTGAAGATGCTGCCGTTCGACAACAAGAGCGAGTTTCAGATCATTCTCAACATGCCCGAGGGCAGCGCGCTGGAACGCACCGCGCAGGCCGCTCGCGAGATAGCCGCCGCCGTTCGCACAGAACCGGAGGTTACGGATTACCAGATTTACGCTGGTGTGGCAGCGCCGTTCAACTTCAACGGACTCGTGCGGCACTATTTCATGCGGCGCGGCGCAAACGTGGCGGACATTCAGGTGAATCTTTTACCAAAAGCCGAACGCAAGGCGCAGAGTCACGACATCGCCAAACGCATCCGCCCGCGCGTGGCGGACATTGCGAGGAAATACGGCGCGCGGGTGGCGGTGGCCGAAGTGCCGCCCGGACCTCCGGTGTTGCAGACGCTCGTGGCGGAGATTTACGGGCCGACCGAGCAGGCGCGACACGCTCTGGCGCAAAAGGTCATTGAGATTTTCAAGACGACCGAAGGGGTGGTGGACACGGATTGGTACATCGAGGCGGACCAGCCGAAGGTGCGGTTTGTGATAGACAAGGAGAAGGCGGCGTTGCACGGCATCAGCGCCGAGACGATTTCGCAGACGCTGGCCATCGCCGTGGGCGGGCAATCGGTGGATTTGCTGCACAAGCCGGAGGAGAAGGAGGACGTGAACATCGTGCTGCAACTGCCATTGGCGAGCCGCACCAGCCCGGACGAATTGCTGGCGTTGCGAGTGCGTTCCGGTGACGCGAACGCGTTGCCTGAACCGGGTTCGGCCACTGGCACGCCGCCGCTGATTCCGTTGCGTGAACTGGTCACGATGGAAACCACCATCACGGACAAGAGCATCTATCACAAAAACCTGATGCCGGTGACGTATGTCATCGGCGACGTGGCGGGCGAGGTGGAAAGCCCGGTGTACGCGATTCAGGCCATGAACAAGGCGCTCAAGAAACTGGACGCGCGGGAGTTTGCAGATTGGGGAGTGCACGCGCCTCGCGTGCTTCAGTTGCCGCCCTCGGCAACTGCTGTGAGCGCGCCACCGCGCGAGTTGGCAACCACGCGCGATGGCGCGCGTAGTTCCGACCGCGAGGCGCAGTCGGAAGCACGCGAGGCGCGTGCTCTCCCCATTCAAATTTTCAACGCCAGCCAGCCGTTCACCGATCACAAGCCAGCCATCAAGTGGGATGGCGAATGGCACATCACCATCGAGGTCTTTCGAGATCTCGGTCTGGCGTTCGCCGCGTGTCTGGTGTTGATCTACGTGCTGATGGTCGGCTGGTTCCGGTCCTTCTTGACGCCGGTGATCGTGATGATGGCCATCCCGTTTTCGCTGGTCGGCATCATGCCGGCGCACGGGGCGATGGGTGCGTTTTTCACGGCGACTTCAATGATCGGCTTCATGGCGGGCGCGGGCATCGTGGGGCGCCACTCCCTCATTCTCGTGGATTTCATCGAACAACGTCTGCGCGAAGGCATGCCGCTGGATGAGGCCGTGGTGGACTCAGGCGCGGTGCGATTTCGTCCGATGCTGTTGACTGCGATGGCCGTGGTGGTGGGTGCGAGCGTGATTCTGGCTGATCCGATTTTTCAGGGTCTGGCCATCTCGCTGATGGCGGGAGAAATCGCCTCGCTGGCAATAAGCCGCATGGCCGTGCCGGTCCTTTACTTCATGGCCCATCAGGGCACAAGGACGCGCAAGGCGAGCCGTTCGACGGAGAAGGTGGCGGGCAACTGACCGGCAAGTTCGCCGTCCACTTCAAACGAAGTTCCCGGCGTCCCGGTCATTTGAAAGGATTGCGCCCGGAAATGGTGCGCGCGACTTGCGGGCAGGCGGGCGGTTGTCAGCAGCGTGGCTCCACAGTGGAACAATGCGCTCCAATTGACCTTTGGAAAAACGCAGATTTCGAGCAATCCATCGCGAAGGTCCGCGTGAGGGAAGACATGGAAGCTGCCCCCATACAAACGTCCGTTGCCCACCAGCACCAGTTCTCCAGTGCTGGACTGGTGGTCGCAGCGCACTTCCAGGACGGGTTGTTTTTCACGGATGGCCTTGAGTCCGGCGACAACGTAGGCGAGCGGGCCTGTTTTCTTTTTCAGTTTCCAGCTCACAAGTTCGATGGCTCTCGCGTCGAGTCCGGCACCGGCCAGTTGCGCGAAGTGGCGGCGGGCGGGGGTCCGGGTGCTGGGAGCTGTCCTGCTGCTGGCG
>DAOLDN010000485.1:0-3113 GCA_035327385.1 Verrucomicrobiota bacterium
CATCGTGGGGCTGGATGAACTTCGGGTGGGGACGACGTTCGGCGACGTGATTGCGCCGCCGCCGGTGAATCAGCCGGTGATCACGCAGTCGCCCGTGGATGCGGCGGT
Organism: Verrucomicrobiota bacterium; assembly: GCA_035327385.1. Taxonomy (GTDB): domain Bacteria; phylum Verrucomicrobiota; class Verrucomicrobiia; order Limisphaerales; family JADLHS01; genus DAOLDN01. Next base: position 109 of record DAOLDN010000485.1, read on the forward strand.
GGTGGAGGGCGGGACGGCAGTGTTCGCGGTGTCGGTCACGGGGAGCGAACCGTTCCATTATCAATGGCAGTTCAACAACACGAACCTTCCGTCGGCCACGAACGCTTCGTTGATCATCGAAGACGCCGCAGTTGCGAACGCGGGAACGTATCGCGTGCAGGTGACCAACGCCGCGGGTTCGGTGTTCAGCGATGCGGCGACGTTGACGGTGGTGCTGCCGTCGGAGGGGGGCACGGTTTCATTAGTGACGCTGAATGCGAAGGGCAATTTCGCCACGGACTGGAGCACGAACGCGCCGCAGGTGCAGGCCATCGCCAGACAGTTGCGGCATCTCAACGCGGACATCATCACCTTGAACGAAATCCCCAACGGCCAGCGCCACGAAATGACCAACTGGATGACGGCGTTTTTCCCGGGCTACCAGTTGGCGGTCAGTTCCGGGACGGACGGGGTTTTGCGCAGCGGCGTCATCAGCCGTTTTCCGATCGCGCGGACACAATCGTGGTTGGACGGCGTGGAGTTGACGGAATTTGGCTACGACGGCACGTTCACGCGCGATCTGTTCGAGGCGGAACTCGTCGTGCCGGGAGCGACCGAGCCGTTTCACGTTTTCACGACGCATCTCAAGTCCGGTTCGGACGGCGACAGTCAGGACCGGCGCGCTGCGGAGGCGAGCGCGATTTCCAATTTTTTTGTGAACGTCTTCATTCCCACGAACGGCACGCGGCCCTACGTGCTGACGGGGGACATGAACGAGGACATTTACAGTCCGCCCAGCGCCAATACGCGCAAGCCGATCCAACGGTTGATCGCGCCGCCCACGGGGCTGGAGTTGACGACACCGTTGAACCCGTATTCGTTGAGTTCGCTGACGTTTTCCATCCAGAGTTCCAACGGATTGAGCAAGCGCTACGATTACGCGCTGCCGGCGGGAGTGCTGGCGAACAACATCGTGGGCAGCGAAGTGTTCCGTTCCGACCTGCTGCCCGTTCCGCCGCCGCCGTTGCTGACGACGGACAGTGCCACGGCTTCGGATCATCTGCCGGTGATGCTGGTGTTCAGCTATCCCGATCCCGTGTTGCGGGTGACGGCAACGTTGAGCAACGAGACCTTGTGGCTGGAGTGGCCGTCGTTGATCGGCCGCAAATTCGTCGTTCAATCCAGCACCAACCTGACTCAATGGACGCTGTCGGCCTCCAACATCACGGCGACTTCCGGGCGGCAAACGTGGCCCGCGCCCGCAGGATTGTCGAACGCCTTCTACCGGGTCGTGCGCGTCCCGTGACGGGTGCGACCGTTTGCCGGCCGCGGTCCAACAGTCGGACAATCCTCTCCGGCTGCAAACACGGAAAGCTTGCCGTGACGGGAATCGCGTCGCTAAGGTTTGTCGCGTGAACAGCGGAACATTTCGACTGGGCGTGCTGGGTTCGGGCAGGGGATCAAACTTTGTCGCCATTGCGGACGCGGTTGCCGCCGGGAACATTCCCGGCGAGATCGCGCTGGTGTTGAGCGACGTGGAGAACGCCGGAATCCTCGAACACGCGCGTCAACGAAAGCTGCCCGCGCAATTCGTCGCTCCGGGAAAGTTCCGAACGAAACTCGACGAAGAGTCCGAGAGCGCCTATGTCAAGGCGCTTCAGGATGCGAAGGTGGATCTCGTCGTTCTGGCCGGATTCATGCGCGTGTTGAAGAGTGATTTTCTACGCGCCTTCGAGGGGCGCATCGTGAACATCCATCCGTCCCTGCTGCCGTCGTTTCCGGGTCTGGAGGCCTGGAAACAGGCGCTGGATCATGGAGTGAAAGTGACGGGTTGCACGGTTCATTTCGTGGATGCCGGAGTGGATTGCGGCCCGATCATCGGCCAGCAAACCGTGCCGGTGCTCGACAACGACACGCCGGAGACGTTGCACAGCCGGATTCACTCGGCGGAACACGAGTTGTATCCCAAATGCGTGGCGGCTGTCGCGCGTGGGAGAATCGCCGTGCGCGGTCGGATGGTGGCGTGGAAAGCTGTTTGAGGTCGGATGTTTTTTCCGCGGGTTTCAATCCCACGTCAGGCTTTTGGATTTGTATTCTTCCAGCGTTTTTTGCGGCGGTTGAACGCCGTCGGGCAGGGGACGGTTGGCGAAGGTCTGGAAGTAAAGCAGGCAGGCATCGCGCCAATGGATGGCGTCGCGTTCCTGGATTTCCAGTTTTTTCGCGACGGCGGCGTGTCGTTCTGAGTCCACGTTGTCCGCCAGCGAAGCCCAATCGGCGCGCGCGCGGCGCACCCAGTCCACTCCACTCTGGTAGCGCAGGGCCATCTCATCCCACAAAGTGCGACCCGTGCTCATCTTGTGATCCCACGGCACGTAATGGAACCAGAGCAGGAATTCATCCGGGCAGGTGGCCCGGTTGGCGAACCGGTCGCGAACCGGCGGATGATACTGGTTCACCGTCTTGCTGCCCGTGTCGGTGCGGTCGAAGCCGATGCCGTTGGTGCTGGCGCGGTGATAATAGACGGGATTCCAATCGTCGCGATGTTCCGTGTCCCACCATGGCGCGGGGCCGTAGTGATGACCGCCCCACATGATGTGGTGCAACCCGAGGGGAGTCATGTAATTGACCGTGGCCTCGTGCGATTCGACGAGGAGGCGCGTGAGGGTGGCGACGGTTTTTTCCGAGTTGCCGAACGTCAGGCGGGACCATTCGTCGGCAATTTGTTCGGAGGTGAGGTCAGGGTTCCAGGCGAGGCGACCGAACGCGTACCAGTTGGCCTGTGCGATGTGGTGGCCGGTCCAGTTGCGGTCCGTGCCGGTGTTGGCGACGCCCGCGATGCCGGTGAGTTGCTGTCCGTGCAAGCTGCCGTCCGCAACGCGTGTGACGGTCGAGCCAGGCCCGTTGGCAAAGGTGTCGGCGGTGAAGAATTCGCGCCACATGGGAGCGAGGAACACGAGATGGTTGGCGAAGCCGAGATACTCCTGGGTGATCTGGAGTTCGGGCATGAGCGGTGTTTTGGGCATTGC
>DAOLDN010000486.1:0-3100 GCA_035327385.1 Verrucomicrobiota bacterium
TGCCTTTGATGATCGCTTCGCCGAGCATAACTAAAACAAGTATCTTCCGAAGTCAGACAAAGCGTAGAGTTTTGAGGTCGCAGACGCAAGTCACAGGTAAACTTCCCAATTGAAAAAGACCGGGAGCGCGAGGATGGCCACGTAGCCAAAATGAGGTAACCAGACTTGCACTCCGGGCTTGAAGTCATCATCCGAAGCTGGTGCTTTATGCTCTGTGAGCGATTCTACGCCACCGCCTCTGCCTCGACGACCTGGTCGCATGAACCGTAACCATAGTCTGGTGCCGATTGCCTTGGCCATTCTTGCCGGTGTTGCCGTCTCCACACTGATCGTGTTGCGACTCCTCGGATTGATTTGCCCCTATTCTGTTCCCACAGGAGCCATGACACCGGCTGTATCAGCGGGTGATCACGTCTTTGCTGAAGGATTTACCTATTTGAAGCGCAAACCGCAACGAGGCGATGTCATCGTTTTCAAAACTGATGGCATTCCTTTGCTGCCCACTTCTACAATTTATGTGAAACGCGTTGTGGGCATACCTGGCGACCACTTGGAGCTTTCTGATGGAAGTCTATTCATCGACGGAACGCGTGTGGCGTTAAGCAACGCATACGGTGAGATCAGTTACAAGCTTCCCCCTCAATCCGGAAACATTTCACCAATCACGAACGTCCTCGTCCCTGCCGATCGCTACTTCGTAATTGGAGACAATGCGACGAACAGTTTGGACAGCCGATTCTTCGGGTTCGTTCCAGCCAAGAATATCAAAGGCCGCATTTCAATTTGCTATTGGCCACCCAGTCGAATTGGCCTTGTGAAATAGACCGATCACCGGTCCACTTCGCCCAAAACGATGTCCACGCTGCCGAGAATGATCACAACATCCGCGACAGTGTTGCCGACGCACATGTCCTCGAGAATCGTCAGATTGATGAAACTCGGCGGGCGCACGCGGTAGCGATACGGATTCGGCCCGCCATCACTGATGAGATAAAAGCCCAGTTCGCCCTTCGGGGCTTCGATGCGTCCATAAGCTTCGCCAGCCTTCGGACGGAAGCCGCGTAGTTTCGCTTTCGGGTCAATGATCGGGCCTTCAGGAATCGTCTTCAGCGCCTGCTGCAAAATCTTCAACGACTCGCGCATTTCCAGGACGCGCATCATGTAGCGGTCATAGACATCGCCGTGCTCGCCGAGCGGCACTTTGAACTCGAAGCGGTCGTAGATGCCGTATTTGTCCACTTTACGGATGTCGTAATTGACGCCGCTGGCGCGCAGCATCGGGCCGGTGATGCCGGTGTTGATCGCAAGCTCGCGCGGCAACGCGCCCACGCCCTGCGTGCGGGCCATGAGAATTTCGTTCTCATTGAGCAGCGTCTCGAACTCGTCGAGAAACGACGGGAAGTCATCAGCGATTTTTTGGACTTGTTGCAGCCAGCCTGAGGGAGCATCGCAACGGCAGCCGCCGAAGCGCATGAAATTGCACATCATCCGTGCGCCGCTGATGGCTTCGAAAAGGTCGAGGATTTTCTCGCGTTCACGGAACGCATACATGAGCGGCGTGCCCATCGCACCCATGTCTTGTGTGAGAAAACCACAGAGTGAGGCGTGGTTCTGGAGGCGCGTGAGTTCGGCGAGAATGACGCGCAGGTATTCGGCGCGTTCGGGGACTTGCAGGCCAGCGAGTTTCTCCACTGACAGCGCGTATGCCCAATTGTTCGTCATCGAACAGAAATAATCGAGCCGGTCCGTGTAGGGCATCGAAGACAGATACGTCGTGCCCTCGGCGATTTTTTCGTGATTGCGATGCAAGTAGCCGAACACGGGCTTGAGTTTGACGACGCGTTCTCCGTCGAGCGTGATGTCCATGCGGAACACGCCGTGGGTGGACGGGTGTTGCGGGCCCATGGAGACTTCGAGCAGTTCGGAATCGCTGTGGCCGTCGCGACCGGGGTGCAACTGATGCTGAGGGGTTGGCGTGATGCCGGCGGAGGAAACGGGATGTGATTCCGGTGCTTCGATTGTTGCGTCGTGCGCCATGCCCTTACAGTTCAACATTTCACGTCGTCCAACGCAAGTTCACGGTTCCGGTTCAACCGCCAAGATTGCGGCGCAGCAATTCGGACAATCTGGCGGGCGACAGGACGGTGATGGATTTCCCGTCCACTTTGACGAGCTTTTGCTGTCTGAATTTCGCCAGCGTGCGGGAAAAAGTTTCGCTTACCGTTCCCAGTTCGGCGGCGAGCACGCGTTTGGTTGCGGGCAACCGCACCACAGCCGGGCGTTCGTTGTCGGGGTCGGGACAACGTTTGACGAGCCAGTTGGCCAGGCGTGTTTCCACGTCCTTGAGTGTGAGATCTTCGAGCTGGCCGACGAGCACTCGCAGGTGGCTGCTCATGGCGGCCAGCATCCGGAGCGCGAGTTCGGGACGTTTGCGCAGCAGACTGACGAAGCCGTCCTTGCGCACCAGCAACACCTGCGACGTCTCGACGGCGCGAGCATCCGCCGGATAGCCGGTGGACATGGCCAGGGCGGCTTCGGCGAATGAAGCGCCCGAACGGAAGATGTGGATGACCTGTTCCTTGCCCGCGGCGCTGACGCGGTGGACGTTGATCGCGCCGCGCTGGACGATGTAAAAGCCGAGTGCCGGTTCGTTCTCGCGGAAAAGGTATTCGCCCTTTTCGAGTGACTTGATGGCCGTGAACTCCGCGACGCTTTGAATGTCTTCCGGCGGAAGGCCTGTGAAGAGCTGGCAATTGCGCAGGGCCAGGGCGATGCCGGTGAGCTTGAGTTGTGATAACGGCGGTGTCACCCGGGGAGATTACGATTCCTCGCGCCAGAAATAAACCCTCCATTCGCCGCCCGAAGTATGTTCGATCCGTGAGCAATATCCGTCGGCTCCGAGTTTTTCGATCAGCGGCGACGGAAGGAACGGCGCGATGAGCAGCAAACCGCTCCCGGCGGGGAGAGTTTTGAGCCGGGCAATGATTTGGGGGAACGGGTCTTCGCCCGCCGCTATGACCGGTCGGACATCGAATTGTTTGAATTTGTTCAAGGAAGGCATCATGTTTTCAATGCGCGGGTTTCGGCAAGGACTTGATGG
>DAOLDN010000487.1:0-3093 GCA_035327385.1 Verrucomicrobiota bacterium
ACTGATGCACCCGGATCATTCCACGAGTGCCGACGCCCGCCGCTCCGGCCTCGCCACGGAAGCACGGAGTGTAACCGCAGTAATTCACCGGCAACTGTTTCTCCGCCAAAATCTCCTCGCGATGAATGTTCGCGATCGGCGTCTCAGCAGTCGGAATCAAATACAACCGCCCCAGTTCATCCACGTTGTCGCCCTCGGCCACTCCGTAATACTGGTCCTTGAACTTTGGAAACTGCCCCACGCCTTCCAGGCAATGCGGCCCGACCATGAAAGGTGGTGACACTTCCGTGTAACCGTGGTCGCGAGTGTGAAGATCTAGCAGAAACTGGATCAACGCTCGTTCCAGGCGAGCGCCCCAGTTTGTGTAGAGCAAAAAACCACTGCCCGACAATTTCGCAGCGCGAGTGAAATCCACCAGTTTCAGTTTCTCGCAAATCTCGACGTGCGATTTCGGCTTGAATGAAAACTCCGCCTTCTTGCCGGAGACACGGACTTCGGGATTGTCCTCTGCGCTCTTGCCCAGCGGCACGGACTCGTGCGGCAGATTGGGAAGACCCAACATCAATTGCTCCCGCGCTGACTCGATGGAAGCCGCTTCCTTGTCCAGTTGTGCGATGCGGTCGCCGAGGTCTTTGGTTTCCTTTTTCTTTGCCTCGGCTTCCGCCAGTTTCTTCTGGCCCATCAACGCGCCGATTTCCTTGGAGACGCGATTGCGGGTTGCCTTCAAGGCTTCCACCTCGGACAACACCTTGCGGCGCGCTTCGTCGTTCTGGAGGATGGCGTCAATGTGCTTTTCATCCCCTGCCCCGCGTGCGGCGAGGCGTTGGCGCACAAAGTCCGGCTTTTCGCGAATCAATCTGATATCGAGCACGCGCGAATTATAGGAACGAACCTCATCCCGGCAAGCGCGGATGCCGGAGCGGTCCGTTTCCAATTCGCAGGCGCGGCTGTGCGCGAAATGTGAATTGCTGCGATTTGTTGTTTTGACGGCCCACCATCCGTTCGCGATTATGCCTCATGCGCAACTACCTTTCGTTTTTGTTGGGGTTGGCTTTTGCCTTTCCGCAGTCATTGATGTTCGCCGCCGGCAAGGCCGAACACGTCGTGGTCGTCGTTTGGGACGGAATGCGTCCCGATGCCATTTCCAGAAAACACACGCCCACCCTTCACAAACTGGCCCGCGAAGGCGTGATGTTCGCCAATCATCATTCGATTTTCTGCACGGCCACCGACGTCAACGGTGCGGCGATTGCCACCGGCGCGTATCCGGCCAACAGCGGCGTCATCGCCAACAACGATTTCTTCCCGCTTATCAATTCCAACAAACCCGTCAAAATCGCCACCGTTGCAGCCATCCGCAAAGGCGACGAATTGACCGGCGGCAATTTCATCCTTCGTCCGACTCTCGCCGAAACACTGCGTGCCGCAGGCAAGTCCACCGCCATCGCGGGAACGAAGATGGTCGCGCTGTTGCACGACCGCGACGAACGCGATGAGGGTTGCGGCCACATCTGCATTCATGAAGGCGGCACAACACCCCCGGGAGCTATCGCCTCGCTTACAAACGTGCTCGGGTCGTTTCCCCGCTCCGTTTCCGGACAAACGCGCGAGGCTCGCGACGAATGGACGCGCCGCGCTCTGATCGAAGGACTCTGGTCCAACGGCGTTCCGGATTATTCGTTGTTGTGGCTCAGTGAACCGGACGCCACACAGCACGCCACTGCTCCGGGATCGCCGTTGTCCATCGCCGCCATGGAAAGCTCCGACCGTCAACTGGCAGCCGTTCTCGCCGAACTCGACCGCCGCAATCTCCGCGACAAGACGGATGTCTTCGTCGTGTCCGATCACGGTTTCAACACCGTGAGCCAGTTTGTTGACGTCGCGGCGCAATTGCGCCAGGCCGGTTTTAGTGCCAGGAGTGAGTTCACGTCGCCGACGACGGACGGCGACGTGCTTGTTGTCCCACAAAGCGGCGCGGTGCTGTTCTTTGTGACGGGCCGGCATGCGGAAACCACTGCCCGGCTTGTCCGTTTTCTTCAACAACAGGAATTTTCCGGGGCAATCTTCACGCGCGAACCACTGCCCGGAACGTTCAGTCTCGAATCCGCGCATCTCAATCGTCCCAATCCACCCGACATTGTAATGTCCATGCGCTGGTCCGCGGACAAAAACAAGTTCGGCGTGCCGGGAATGTTTTACGGCACCGGCTCTTCGCGGACTGACGCGGGCAGTTACGGCAGCCACGCCAGTCTCGGTCGTTACGACGTTCACAACACGCTGGTTGCCGCCGGGCCGGACTTCAAACGCGGGTTCAAAAACAAACTCGCATCTGCCAACACCGACCTCGCACCCACGATCCTCTGGATTCTCGGTGTTCCTCAACAGCAGCCGATGGACGGAAGGGTTTTGAGCGAAGCCCTCACTGTCAAAGGTCCGCCCGTCGGCAAGCCTGTCTCAAAAAAGCTCGAAGCCACAGCTACCAACGACAACGTCGTCTGGTATCAATATCTCAAGACCACGCAGGTCAACGACACGATCTATCTGGACGAAGCCAACGGCCGTCATCAGAAGCAAAAATAGATTGTTGAGCATTCCGGTGAACGGAAGGCTGGTGGACGGGCCGCGAGGAATCATGGGGATTTCTGAATTGAAAACTCCGCTGGTTCGCTGCATTCTTTACCCATGACGAAATCTGTTTTTGAAGGTCCGGTTTATGTCGTTCGCGACAACATAGACACCGACCAGATCATCTCGGCACAATATCTGAATCTCGTTCCCACCATTCCCGACGAATACGAGAAGCTCGGCAGCTACGCTCTCGACGGCCTGCCTCAATCGCTTTATCCGGTCCGCTATGTCGAAGGCGGCCAGCTTGACAGCAAATACCCAATCGTCGTGGCCGGACGCAATTTTGGTTGCGGCAGTTCGCGCGAACACGCGCCCATCGCGCTCGGTTCGGCCAATTGTGAGGTCATCCTTGCTGAAAGTTTCGCCCGCATCTTTTTCCGCAACTGCGTCGCCACGGGGGAGCTTTATCCCTGCGAAGTCACCGAACGCCTTTGTGACGTTCTCAAGACCGGAGATGTGGTCACC
>DAOLDN010000488.1:0-3092 GCA_035327385.1 Verrucomicrobiota bacterium
TCCCGACCGCGTGGGCGCGGTCGGGCACACGCGAGGCGCGTGTGCTCCCCGTGCATCCGCTTCTCTTTTCAGACTGGATGCGTCTTCCCTGGGCGGCGAGCGGGCGGTTTCTGCCCGCGGCACCCACGCAAACGCGGGTCACCTGAATTTGACAGAGCCATTCGTTCCATACACGCGAAGCGACCGGTAACCGTTGCGCTCCGCTGTTGTCGTCAAAAATTGACATTGCAGGGAGTTTCCTTGAATGGAACAATCGCCACATCGTTACATATCAACTCAAACCGAGAACGCTTATGTCCAATCAACACGATTCACTTTCCTCCGGCATGCCGCGCCGCCGGTTCATCAACAGTGTAGCCATCGCCGGGGCGGCTATCTCCGCCGCGCCGCTGTTCAACATCCGCGCCCAGAACGCCGCCAGAAAGTTCAAGGTCGGTGTCGTGGGTTGCGGTGGACGCGGCAACGACGCATTGAGGGACATTTCCGAGGCGGCAAAAATTGTCGGCGTCGAAATTGAAGTCGTGGCTGTGGCCGACTTTTTCCAGGATCGCGCTTCAAAGACCGCGCAAAAACACAATGTTCCCGAGTCGCGAGTTTTCACGGGCGCGACCGGATACCGCGAAGTGATTGCGCAGCCGCTGGACATCGTTCTGCTGGCCACGCCGCCCGCGTTCCGGCCCGCGCAATTTGAGGCCGCTGTCCAGGCCGGCCGCCATTGTTTCATTGAAAAACCCGTGGCCGTGGACCCGCCCGGGGCGCGAAAGATCATCGAGGTCGGCGAACTGGCCAAAAGCAGGGGACTGTCGGTCGTGGCCGGCACACAGCGACGGCACTCGGCCAATTACCTCCGCAACCAGGCTGCGGTAGAAGCGGGGGCCATCGGCAAAATCCTTGGCGGCACCGTCAGTTGGTGTCAGCGCGCATTGTGGTTCAGCGAACGCAAACCCGACGACACGGACGCCAGCTACATGGCGCGCAATTGGGTCAGCTTCACCGAGACTTCCGGCGATCACATCGTCGAGCAGCACGTTCACAATCTGGACGTGGCCAACTGGTTCATCGGACGCACGCCGCAGACTGCGCTCGGTTTCGGGGGACGCGCTCGGCGCAAGACCGGCAACCAGTACGATTTCTTCAGCGTGGACTACAATTACGGCGACGATTGCCACATCCACAGCATGTGCCGCCAGATCAACGGCTGCGACGGCAACGTGGGCGAATTCTTTGTCGGCACGGAGGGCAGCACCTACGGCGGCGGCAAGATGCAGTCGGCGAAACTTTCCCAATTGTCCGTGCCGGAATTCAGGACCCACAACAACGGCCAGGTGCAGGAACAGGTGGACCTGTTGCGCAGCATCATGGACGAAAAACCGTTGAGCGAAGCGCGGCAGATTGCCGAGTCCACGCTGACCGCGTTGATGGGACGCATCGCCGCCTACACAGGCCGGCTGGTGCGCTGGAGCGAACTGACCGCCAACACGGAGTCCGATTGGTACAACCTCACGCTGTCGCCGTCAGCGGCGGATTTTGAGAAGGGAACAGTCGTCGCACCCAAGGACGGCATCGCGCCGATTCCCGGCGAGCCGGCATGAAGTCGTTCGCTTGAACCACTGATGGACACCGATTCACACGGATAAACGGAACGGAGCGCCGCGTTCGCGAATTCAAAGCTGGAGTTCAAGCTTCAGCTTGTTTCAGCGCGGCAATGCACGGGGAACAAGCTGAGGCTTGAACTCCAGCGCCACAGCACGCGCGGCACGCGAACCCTCTGGGTGATGGCAGCGCGTTGACCGGCAAATTCTTTCCGCAACCTTTGCGCGCTTGGCGACCGTGGCGTGAGGCATTGTGGCTTTCGTTCAACTTCCCGTTTCCTTCGCGGCCCGCATTTCCTATCTTCAACACACGATGTTTTCAGAAATCAAATCGGTCCATTTCACGGGAATCTGCGGCACGGCCATGGCCAGCGCGGCAGCGGCCATGAAGGAAAAGGGCTTCGACGTCACCGGCTCAGATCAGGGCGTGTATCCGCCGATGTCCACCTTTCTCGCGGAACGCAAGATTGCGGCGATGGACGGTTATTCGGAGGCGAACCTCAAACACAAGCCCGACCTCGTGGTCATCGGCAACGCCATCTCTCGCGGCAATCCGGAGGCGGAATACGTGCTGGATCACAAGCTGCGTTATTGCTCGCTGGCGGCGTTGCTCGCTGAGTTTTTCATCCGGGGCAAACGTTCGTTGGTCGTCGCCGGCACTCACGGCAAGACCACCACAACGGCACTGCTGGCATGGGTTTTCGAGCACAACGGACTGAATCCATCGTTCCTCATCGGCGGCATCCCGACGAACCTGGGGCAGGGTGCGCGGTTCACGGACTCCGACTGGTTCATCATCGAGGGCGACGAATACGACACCGCGTTCTTCGACAAGCGCAGCAAGTTCATCCATTACCAGCCGGAAGTCGCCATCATCAACAACCTTGAGTTCGATCACGCGGACATCTTTGAGAATCTGGCCGCCGTGCAGAAAACGTTCTCGCACTTCATCCGGCTCGTGCCTCGCAATGGACTGTTGCTCGCGAACGGTGACGACCCGAATCTCGCGCCATTGCTGGACATCACACATTCTCCCGTGAAACGGTTCGGCCTCGGCGAAAACAACGCAGTGCGCGCAACAAATCTGCGATTCGGGCCGACGGCGACCGAGTTTGAGATTCCCAGCGCGAAGTTTCACATCAACCTCGTGGGCGAACTCAACGTTCGCAACGCGCTCGCCGTGGTCGCGTGCGCGAAGCATTGCGGATTGTCGAACAAGCAGATCCAGTCCGCTTTCGACACGTTCAAGGGCATCCGGCGTCGCATGGAAGTGCGCGGCATTGCGGGCGGCGTGACGTTGATTGACGATTTCGGTCATCACCCCACGGCCATTCGCGAGACATTGCGGGCGTTGCGGATCAAATATCCGCGCGAAAAAATCTGGGCAGTGTTCGAGCCGCGCAGCAACACCACGCGGCGAAACGTCTTCCAGCAGGAACTCGTCGCTGCATTTGCCGACGCGAATGCCGTGGTGGTGGCCGAGGTGGCGCGATTGGAACA
>DAOLDN010000489.1:0-3091 GCA_035327385.1 Verrucomicrobiota bacterium
CCCCCGCCGCTATTCTCGCCCCCATGCCGCCGCTGGAAATCACCGCAACGCAACCGTAACAGACTTGCATGAAAGGTTTGCTCGTCAGAGTTGGCATTGATTCGTCGGACGGCGAATGGAACGCCCCGATGCGGTTGGCCTCAGGCGAGTTCGCCTACGTCACCATCACCGACACCAAGCCGCTGCGCGACGGCATGGCCCGCCATTACGACGAGTTCATTCCGGTGGTGAAACGCTTTGGTGCGCAGTTGCCGCCAGAATTGCTCGGCACTCCCACGCATCTTGACCCTGACTTTGACCAGCTCACCTACGGCGACCAAGGCCAGCGCGGAAAGCGCATCACTTCGCTGCTGACCGCTGGCGACTTGCTCGCATTCTTCGCCGCTCTGCGTCCGGTGGATGGCCCGGCGCGTCCGCTGATCTATGCGATCATCGGTTTGTATGTGGTCGAGGAAATTGTCTCGGCCAAGTCCGTCCCGAAATCGCGCTGGGCGCAGAACGCACACACGCGCCGTGAACCTGGTGACGGGGACATCGTCGTGCGTGCGAAGCCCGGCATATCGGGCCGTTTGCGCCATTGCATTCCCATCGGCGAGTTGCGTGACCGGGTCTATCGCGTGCGCAACGACCTGCTGAACGCCTGGGGCGGCCTCGACATCAAGGACGGTTACATTCACCGCAGCGTGCGTCTGCCCGCCTTCCTCGACACCGCAAAATTCTACCGCTGGTTTCTCGCGCAGAATCCGGAACTGGTGGCGGAGAACAACCCCGTATGAACAACAGCGAGTCAGACATTTACGTTTACAAGTTGGTCGCCGACAACGGCGGAGCGCCTTGCGTCGTGGGTAACCTTCTCAGCCTCGCCATCTGCAAGCCCAAGATTCGCAAGACAGCCAAGAAAGAGTCGTTGGTCTTTGGCTTCGGTGGGAAGGGTTACGAGGAGCGTTTGATCTACATTGCGCGAGTGACGGCCAAGCTGGAGGGAGACGCCTACTATCGAGAGCGTGCGTATGCGCGACGCCCCGATTGCATCTATCGGGCAGAAAATGGTCAGCCCGTCCGAAAAGCATTTGCCAAGTATCGCTTCGACTCAGACCAGCGAAAGAAAGATGTCGGGTTTCACTTCGAGAACGCTTATGTGCTGATGAGCGACGACTTCCGTTATTTCGGCAAGAAGGGCACGGATGACTTCAAGAAACGCTACCCGAGGTTGCGAAAGTTGATTGAGAACTTGAAGCAAGGCCACCGCCGCCATCATTCGGTTGAGTTGCGGAATGAACTGCTGTCCTTGAAGGCCGAAATCTGGAACAAATATCAACGAATGAAGGTCGGGATTCCAACGGATGATGATTTCAGCCGCAAGTGTAACGGAGATTCCCCAAGCGCAAGTTGCTAAACGCCATGCTCCACACCTACCCCGAAGACCAGTTTTTCGAGCAGCCCGCCGTCGGCGAGCGGCGGGTTTCCAGCGGGTTCATTTTTGAGTAGAAAACATCCCGCATGAGCAAGCGATCCCAGAAACCAGCGAAGGCCACCGCGACCGTGCCAACGGGCTACGGACCGTTGTTGGCGGAGTTGAAGTCGCGCGTGCGCGCGGCGCAGGTGAAGGCGGCGCTGTCGGTGAACCGGGAATTGATCGCGCTGTATTGGGATATCGGGCGGGTCATTCTCCAGCGCCAGCACGCGGAGGGCTGGGGCGCAAAGGTGGTGGCGCGGCTCGCGGCGGATTTGCAGGCGGAGTTCCCGGAGCTGAAAGGTTTTTCACGGCCCAACCTCCTTTTCATGCGGGCATTCGCGGCGGCGTGGTCGGAAACGCCAATTGTCTTACAGCCTGTTAGACAATTGGCCGGGAGCAAACTGTCACAGCCCGTGACAGAATCAGAGACCGCAACAGCCGAAATCGTCCAACAACCTGTTGGACAAATGGCCGGGGCAATTTTGCAGCAAACGGCTGCAAAATTTCCTGAGTTGCCGCCTGAACCAATGGCGTCGCTGCCGTGGGGTCACAATCTCGTTTTGCTGACCAAGCTCAAGCAGCCGGCGGAGCGGCTCTGGTATGCACATGCCGCGCTGCGTCACGGCTGGAGTCGTGCGGTGCTGACGGTGCAGATCGAGACCAAGGCGCACCGGCGGATGGGTAAGGCGCAGACGAATTTCGCGCAGACGCTGCCGCCGCCGCAGTCGGACCTGGCGCAGCAGGTGTTGAAAGATCCTTACACGTTCGACTTCCTCACGCTTTCCGCCGCGGCGCGCGAGCGGGAGCTGGAGCAGGGATTGACGGAGCACATCCAGAAATTTCTCGTGGAACTGGGCGTGGGCTTCGCGTTCGTCGGGCGGCAGGTGCATCTGGAGGTCGGCGGCGAGGATTATTACCTGGACCTGTTGTTCTATCACTTGAAGCTGCGTTGTTTCGTGGTGCTGGATTTGAAGATGGAGGCGTTCAAGCCGGAGTTCGCCGGGAAGATGAACCCCGTGAGATACCAAACCTATGAGCAAGTTCTACTACGTTTACGTTCTACGAAGTCACAAAGACGGAAACTTCTATGTCGGCGCTACAGGCGACTTGCCATTGCGGGTTCAGCAACACGAGGCAGGCGAAGTGCGATCTACAGCCCACCGTCGTCCTTTGGAATTGATTTACTACGAAGCGTGCCGGTCACAACACGATGCCTTCAAACGAGAGAAGTATCTGAAAACTGCGTGGGGCAAGCGTTATCTCAAGACGCGGCTCGCAAGTTATCTCACGGGGTGAATTTCTATCTGACGGCGGTGGATGAGCAGATGCGGCACGCGAACGACCAGCCGACCATCGGACTGCTGCTGTGCAAGGAAAAGAACCGGCTCACGGTGGAGTATGCCTTGCGGGATGTGAAGAAACCCATCGGCGTGGCGGAATGGAAAACGCGGCTGGTGGAGTCGCTGCCCAGGCAGTTGCGCGGCGCGCTGCCGAGCGTGGAGGATTTGGAGCGCGGACTGGCGGGCGACAAATATTGACCCGGACTCCGAAGCAGCGGCGGGCACCCCGGCTTGCCGGAGAGGCCGGCCTCCCAGCCCCGCGCCGTGGCCTGCACCTGCTCGACCAGGCCGGGCA
>DAOLDN010000490.1:0-3056 GCA_035327385.1 Verrucomicrobiota bacterium
CGGCCTGATGGGCATTGCGCTGTTCTCGTCGCTCGGATTGCCGGGGTTGAACGGATTCGTTGGTGAATTCCTGATCTTCAAAGGCGTATTTCCGCTGACGCCCTGGGCGGCGGCGTTTTCGGTGATTGGATTGCTGGTCACGGCGATTTTCATCCTCACGATTTTGCAACGCGTCTTCAACGGACCGCTGAATGAGAAGTGGTCGAACTTCCCGGACCTGTCGATTGGGGAAATTGCGCTGGTCGCGATCCCGACGGCATTGATGTTCGTGCTGGGCCTGTATCCGCGCCTGGTGCTGGATGTGATCAATTCCACCGCCGTGCGGATGGTGGAGCAAATGAAGTTTTAACGGATTAATAGCGATGTAATGAACGCCAGTTTTGTATCGCCCTTTCAGGGCTTTGACGGTCTATGGCGCGTAATCCCGGGGCGTTACCCCGGGCTGTCACGCGTTGCGCCTTCGGCGCGGCAAATTGGTGGCCTGAAAGGCCCAAACATGACAGCCCAGGGCAACGCCCTGGGTCACGGATGCAACGAACGATTTGAGCCCTGAAAGGGCGTAACAAAAATGCCGCAATCTTTGGCCAACATCTTGATTCACGCCATCTGGAGCGTGAAGGAACGTCGTCCGCTCATCGCGGACAACGTGCGGGCCGGATTGCATGGATATATGGCCGGTATTCTGAAAAACATTGAATCGCCCGCTCTGGTCATCAATTCGGTGGCGGATCATGTTCACGTCCTTTGCCAGCTCTCGAAAAATCTGGCCGCGTGCAAATTGATTGAAGAGGTCAAGAAGAGTTCCAGCAAGTGGATGAAGGAACAAGGCGTTTTGGAGTTCGCGTGGCAAAACGGCTACGGTCTGTTTTCAGTCAGTCAATCGAATGTGCCCGCGGTTCGGAGGTATATCGAAGGCCAGCCAGAACATCACAAGAAGCGCGATTTCAAGTCGGAGTTTCGCGCGTTTTGCAAACGGCACGGTGTGACAATCGACGAGCGTTATGTGTGGGATTGAATTTGTAACGCCCTTTCAGGGCTTGAACTTGTTTTGGGGACATTGTTCCCAGGGCGTTGCCCTGGGCTATCATGTCTTGCGCCTTCGGCGCGGTGAATGGCGGCCTGAAAGGCCGAAACATGACAGCTTAGGGCAACGCCCTGGGTATCAGATCAAAGAACCGTGGCGAGCCCTGAAAGGGCGTAACAAGTTGCCGTCCGTCATTCGCTGTTCGTCATTCTCCATTCGTTATTTGCCATTTACCGCATGTTAGCCTGGACCGTTTACATTTCATTTTTGGGCGTGCTGGTGCTGATGCTCCTGCCGAAGGGCAGCGCGCCGGCGGCGCGCACGGTCGCCATGCTCGCGGCGGTCGCGGGATTGCTCGTGGCGGTGGCGGGTTTTGTGCAATTCCAAGCGGGCGAAATCCTCACGGTCGCAAAATGCTCATGGGTGCCGTCCTTGGGGATTGAATATCACCTTGCCGCGGACGGTGTGAGTCTGACGCTCGTGTTGCTGACCGGATTGGCGGCGGTTGGCGGAATTCTCTTTTCCTGGAACATCGAGCATCGTGCGAAGGAGTTTTTTGCGTTCTACCTCGCGCTCATCGGCGGCGTGTATGGCGTGTTCCTGAGTTTCGATCTGTTTCTGCTGTTCGTGTTCTACGAGATCGCCATCGTGCCGAAGTATTTCATCATCGCCATCTGGGGTTCGACGCGGAAGGAATACGGCGCGATGAAGCTGGCGCTCTATTCGTTCGTCGGCAGTGCGATGGTGCTGGTGGGTTTGATCGCGGCGTATGTGGTGTCCGGCGGGCACACGATGAACGTGCTGGAGCTGGCGAAGTTTCCATTCCCGCGCGATTTCCAGATGTGGGCGTTTCCGCTGGTGTTCGTGGGCTTCGCAATTCTTGCCGGTCTGTGGCCGTTTCACACGTGGGCGCCGACCGGTCACGTGGCCGCGCCGACCGCTGCTTCGATGTTGCTCGCGGGTGTGGTGATGAAGCTGGGCGCTTATGGTTGTCTGCGCGTGGCGATGACGTTGTTCCCGGATGGTTTGGAGGCGTGGAAAATGTGGGTCGCCGTGCTGGCGGTCATCAGCATCGTGTATGGCGCTCTGGTGGCGCTAGTGCAGAAGGATTTCAAATTCGTGATCGGCTATTCGAGCGTAAGTCACATGGGTTTCGTGATGCTCGGGTTGGTGACGTTGAACACCATCGGATTGAGCGGTGCGGTGTTGCAGATGTTCTCGCACGGCATCATTGCGGGGCTGCTGTTCGCAGTCGTGGGCCGGATGGTTTCTGAGCGGACGCACACGCGGGAACTGTCGAAATTGGAGGGAATGAATCTGGTGAAGGCGATGCCGTTTGCGGCGGTGACGTTCGTGCTCGCTGGCGCGGCTTCGATGGGCTTGCCGGGGTTCAGCGGATTTGTGGCGGAATTGCAGGTGATCATCGGCGCGTGGAAGGCGTTCCCCACACTGGCGGTCATCACGGGCGTGGGCATCGTGATCGGTGTGGCTTACACCTTGCGTGCGATGCAGAAGGCGTTTTTTGGCGAGACTGACGCTCCACATAAAAACATGGATAGGACGAATGAGACGCATGGGACGGATGATCAACGTCACGAACTTGAACCAATTTCCGTCCCCGAGCGCATCGGCGCGGCGCTTCTCATCGGCGTGTCGCTTGTCGTTGGACTTTATCCGCGAATTCTGCTGGACGTGATCATCCCAAGTTTTGATTCGCCGCTGTTCCACTGGCTGTCGAAAGGAGGCGCGCAATGAGCTACGCGGATCTGTTCAAACTCGCCGTTCCTGAAACCGTGCTGGTCATCGCCGCGCTGGTCGTTCTGGCGATTGATCTGACCGCGATGCGCGGGATGGAGGTGCGGTTGCGATTCATCATCGGAGCGATGGTTTCATGCATCGCCTGCGCGGCGGCCATTGGCTGGACGATTGTCATGCCCGTGCAGGGCGAACTGGCAGGCGGCATGATGGTGGTGAATCCGTTGATGCAATTGATCAAGGCGGGAATCCTCGTCCTGACGATCTTCACGGTGCT
>DAOLDN010000491.1:0-3046 GCA_035327385.1 Verrucomicrobiota bacterium
ATGAGGATGCGCGGATTGTTGGCGAGGGCGCGGGCGATGGCGACGCGCTGTTTCATGCCGCCTGAAAGCTGGTGCGGATAGGCGTTTTCGAATCTAGAAAGTCCAACGAGTTCAATCCATTGCCGTGCCTCGCCTTCAGCGGCAGTCTCGCTGCGCCCCGCGAGTTTGAGTCCGAACATCACGTTGCCTTTGACGGTGAGCCACGGGAACAACGTGTAACCCTGAAACACCATGCCCCGGTCCGACCCTGGACCTGAAACCGGTTTGCCATCGAGCAACATCTGGCCGGAGGTTTGGTAGTCGAGTCCGGCGATGATGCGGATCAACGTGGATTTGCCGCAGCCGGATGGGCCGATGACGCAGACGAATTCGCGGCGATGCACGCTGAAGCTGATTTCTCCCAGTGCGGTGCAAGTGCCGGTGCGCGTGGTGAAGGTCTTGCCGAGCTTGTCCACTTGGAGGATTACCGGGCGCTGTTTGAGCTTCGCAAAACGCGCGGCGACTTCTGGTGCTTGCTCGCGATAATCCGGCAGCGCCAGCGGTTTGATGGAGACAGCGGCGCTCATGCGACACGAGTGGTTGAGCGGATGCGATTCGCCAGTGGATTTTCCCGCGCATCAACCAGCCAGGAAATTGCCGCGCCAAACAGGTTGCGGCGCGCGTCACGTTGCCACGGGAACAATTGCCTGCCCAGCCACGCGAGCACGATGTCCGTGACCAGGCCGATGATGCCGATCATGACGATGGCGGCGAAGACGTTGTCGTAGATGCGATACTTGGCCTGTTGATTGATGAAGTAGGTGATGCCGGAACTTGCGCCGATGTATTCTGCGACGATGAGATACGTCCACGCCCAGCCGAGCAGGATGCGCATGTCGTTGTAGAGGTCCACGACGATGCCGGGCAGGACGACTTTGGAGACGAGTTGTTTGCGCGTGGCGCCGAGGGTTTGCGCGGCTTCAAGGAGGGAACGATCCATCTTGCGGGTGGTGTTGGCGATCACGAGCACCATCTGGAAAAATGTGCCGATGAAAATGATGGCGATCTTCGGTGCGTCATAGATTCCCATCACCGCCACAGCCAGCGCGCCAAACGCAGGTGCGGGCATGTAACGCACGAAATCAATGAACGGCTCGCCGAGGCGCGAGAACAACGGAAAAGTGCCGCACAGAATCCCCAGCGGTACGCCTAACACACAACTCCAAAAAAAGCCCCAGAAGATGATCTGGATGCTGTGCCACAGACTTTCGTGCAACCACGGTTCACCGGGCCGGCGCGGCGGCGTGGTGAACGCCTTGTAGAACGCGACACCCACTTCGTGTGGCGCGGGAAGAAACACGGGATTGGCCGGTCGTCCCGTCGCCGTTTTCTGGCCCGCAGCGAGAAGCTTTGCGTTCTCCGCCTCGAACGTGGCACGTTCGACCAACTGGTCGGTTGAGAAATAGCTCACGTCGCCGGCGTCCGTGATTTTCATCATCGGATGCCAGAGGAACGGGAGATAACTCACCGCGCACCACAGCGCCAACGGCAGGAGGAACGAACCCACGCCCAGCGCCAATCGCTGGCGCGCGGTCAGTTCACCGAACGGTTGGAGCCAGGCACGGGGTTTCATGCGGGCGAAAGCTCCAAGCCCCAAGCTCCAACATCCAGCGAAACACCAAGCATCAAGCGCCAAGTGCTGGAATCGTGTCTGCTCGGTTTTTTTGTGGGGATGTAAGATGGTGAAACGCTCGCCCTCACCCCGGCCCTCTCCCCCGGGGAGAGGGGGCAACTGTTGGGCGCTTTTAGTTTGGCGAATGGCCATCTTGCCAACCCAGCCGCAGGTATTCGAGAGAGACGACGAACGATTCTCCCGGCCCATGAACCTGAGCACCTCCTCTCCCCATTCCTCTCCTCCATTCCGAATGGAAGAGAGGATGGCCGCAGTCCGGGAGAGGAGGCGCTCCGCGTTCTGGGGGCCAAGGCGCGCAGGGTCGTTGCGGGTAAATCTCTCCTGGGAGAGAGGGCCGGGGTGAGGGCGAGCGTAGCACCATTCAGTTCAGGAGCGCGGGCTTCAGCCCGCTTCACCGTTCGCGAAGCAAGGACGCTCAAAATTTCCAAGTCGCCGGCACTTTGCGCGTCGAAGCGGCATGAATGCCGCGCTCCCGTGAGTCCAACGCGATGCCGTTGGGTTGGAATTTGTTGCTTGGAATTTCTCTGGTGCTTGGATGTTGGAGCTTGGTCCTTCATCAAATTACTTCAACGCCGCGGTCAGACCCGGCTCGATGTAGTCTTCCACCTTCTGAGACTCGGCGTAAACCTTGTTGGCGGTATTGAACTTGTCCACGATTTCACTCGAACCATAGATCGAGTCCAGTCCCTTGCCCTTCTTGAAGGCCTTTTGTGCCTCGGC
The DNA here is from genome assembly GCA_035327385.1 of Verrucomicrobiota bacterium. GTDB lineage: Bacteria > Verrucomicrobiota > Verrucomicrobiia > Limisphaerales > JADLHS01 > DAOLDN01. The sequence continues at coordinate 2,393 of DAOLDN010000491.1, forward strand.
GAGTTTCAAAATGCGTGTGCCGTCCACGAAACCTTTGTACTCCGCCGGCGGCAGGTTCACGCGCGACGCCATGATTTTGATCGCGTCTTCCTTCGTGGCCGGGTCGTTCAGGTAATCCACCACGCGATACCAGACCTTCACCACCTTGGCCCAATCCTCCTTGCGCGCGGACAAACTGGCGGGGCTGACCGCGAGCACGTCATAAATCAAACCGGGCACGTCGGCACTGGAGTAAATGGCCTTTGAACCTGCAACGGCTTTCAGCGCCTGACCGGAATTCGGCTGCCACGCTGCGATGGCGTCAACGTCGCCCGAAGCAAAAGCCTTGGGCGTCTCGTGCGTCGGAATGTTCACAAGCGTCACATCGCTTTCCTTCATGCCGTTGGCTTCAAGCGCCTTCAACACCAGCAAATGATCCACAAAGCCGAGTTCGACGCCGATTTTCTTCCCTTTGAGATCCTTGACGCTGTTGATGCCGGGCTTGGCGACGAGCATGTCGTTGCCGTTGGAATAGTCATTGATAATGATCGCCTTGCTTTTCGCGCCGGTCGCGCCATTGACGAGCTGATCGCCATTGGTCATTGCGACCGCGTCAACCTTGTTGGCGGCGAAGGCTTCCATCGAGGGAACGTATTCGAACCACTCGAACTTCAC
>DAOLDN010000492.1:0-3032 GCA_035327385.1 Verrucomicrobiota bacterium
AAGTTGAGCGAGTTGAGAATGTTCATGCCGGCAAGGCCGACGGCGGAACGCACGCCGGGCGTGCTGCAGACAATTTCCTCGACCTGCTTGAGCACGTCATCAGTGCGCTGGAGCGACGCGCCTTCGGGCAGTTGCACGGCGACGAACAGATAGCCCTTGTCCTCGTCGGGAATGAAGCCGCCAGGAACGAACTTGCCGATGATCCAGATGCCGATGACGACGAACACCAGCAGCAACATGGAGCGCGTGGCCTTGCGGGCGAGGACGCCGACGAAGTTGCCGTATTTGGTGCCGATGTTGTCGAACGTGGTGTTGAACCATTTGAAGAATTTTGCGATTGGCCCTTTGCCGGGCGTGGGCTTTTTGAGCAACAACGCCGAAAGTGCCGGACTTAATGTCAGCGCGTTGATGACCGAGAAGACAACCGCGACGGCGATGGTCAACGCGAACTGGCTGTAAAGCTGGCCGGTCACACCGCCCATGAACGCCACCGGCACAAACACGGCGCACAATACCAGACCGATGGCCACCACGGGACCGGAAACCTCCTTCATCGCCTGACGCGTGGCTTCCACCGGGGTCATGCCGTGTTCGAGGTGATGTTGTACGGCTTCGACAACGACGATGGCGTCGTCCACGACGATGCCGATGGCCAGCACGAGTCCGAACATCGTGAGAACGTTCACGCTGAAACCGAGCGCCGGGAACAGGATGAACGCACCCAATAAGGAAACGGGCACGGTACACATCGGGATGATCGTGGCGCGAAAGCTTTGCAGAAAGATGTAGACGACCAGCAACACCAGGATCACCGCCTCGAAAAGCGTGTGGACGATCTCATCCATCGAAGCCTTGATTGGCAGCGTGGTGTCCAGCGCCACGTCGTAATCCATGTCCGGCGGGAAACGCGATTTCGCGTCCTCAAGGATTTTTCGCACGTTGTCCGCGGTTTCCAGCGCGTTGGCTCCGGGCGCGAGATAAATGCCAATGGCACCGGCTGGAGATTTGTTCAAACGCGCCCGAAGGTCGTAGGTCTGCGCGCCGAGTTCCACACGCGCGACGTCCCTGATCTTGACCTGCGAGCCGTCGGGATTGGAGCGGATGATGATTTCCTCGAATTCCTTTGGATCTTTCAACAGGCCGAGGGCGCGGACGTTGAAGGTCATTTCCGTGCCTGGGGGCGCGGGTTCTGCGCCGATGCGGCCCGCCGGCGACTGGGCGTTTTGTTCCTTGATGGCGTTGGAAATGTCCTGCGGCGTGATGCCCAGCGACGCGAGCTTGTCAGGGCGCAACCAGACGCGCATGGAATAATCCTGGGCCGTGAAGTTTTTCACGTCGCCAACACCCTTCACGCGCTTGAGAGCGTCCACGAGATTGATGTCGCAATAATTGCCCAGGAACACGGCGTCGTACGTGCCCTTGGGCGAGGACAGCGCGATGACCATGAGGATGTCCGGGCTGGAACGGTTGACGACGACGCCCTCTTTCTTCACGGCGTCGGGCAACTGCGCCTCGGCCTGACCCACGCGGTTTTGCGTGTTGACCTGCATGATGTCCACGTCCGTGCCGACGTCGAAATAGACGTTGAGCGTCAGTTTGCCGTCGTTGGCGTTGAACGACTGCATGTAGAGCAGCTTGTCCACACCATTGACCTTGGACTCGATGGGCGTGGCGACGGATTCCATGACCGCCTCGGCTGCGGCGCCGCGATAGGTCGTGGTGACCTGGATCATCGTTGGACTGACCGGCGGATACTCCGAGATGGGCAGGCGTGAGAGCGTGATGGCGCCGACGATGACCGTCAGGATGGCGATGACCATCGCGACGATGGGGCGGCGGATGAAAAAGTCGGCCATAGCAGTGTGTTACTTGGAATGTTTGGCTTCGGATTCAGCCGCTGCCTGCGCAGCCTTTGCGGCGGCCTCGGCGGCCTTCATTTCCTCGGCGGTCATGGGTGTGACCGGTGAGCCGTCGCGGACTTTTTGCAGTCCTTCCACCACGATGCGTTCGCCGGGTTTAAGCCCGTCGGTGATGAGCAGTCTCCCGCCGAATTGACGCCCCACGGTGACCGGGCGTTGGGACGCCTTGTTGTCAGGGCTGATGACCCAGACGAAGTTTTTGCCCTGCAATTCGGAAACGGCGCGTTCGGGCACGAGGATGCTGTCGGGCCGGGCACCCAGGTCGGCGATGATGCGACCGAACATTCCGGGCCGGAGCGAGTGACTTGGATTCGGGAATTCCGCCCGCACACGCAATGTTCCGGTTCTGGGATCCACGGCGCGGTCAATGAAGACGATCCTGCCCTTTTCGCCGTGCATCGAACCGTTGGCGAGCACCAGTGAGATTTGAAGTTCCTCGATTGGTTTGCCGGCGCGCTGGCGTTCCTCCTCGGCGCGGAGGTAACTGACCTCGCTGATGTTGCAGTAAAACCAGATGGGATCGAGCTTGGAAATTGTGGCCAGCAACGTGGGCTGGCCCTTGCCGACCAGTTCGCCGATCTGCACGGCGGTCGCACCGATCAGTCCGCTGATCGGCGCTCGAACGTCGCAGTAGCCCACGTCCAATTGCGCGGCCTGCACCCGCGCCTCGGCGGACAGCACGGAGGCTTTGCCCACGTCCACGGAGGCGAGGGCGTTGTCCAAATCCTGTTGGGGCACGGCACGCTTGGCGGCCAGCGGCGTCAACCGGGCCACGTCCGTTTCGTATTTCTTCAACGCCGCCTTGGCCTCGGCCAACATGCCGTTGGCGGCGGCGAGGCGTTCCTGATACGGCTTGTCGTCGAGCTTGAACAACGCGTCGCCTTCCTTCACCTCGGTGCCTTCGGTGAAAAGGATCTTGTCCACGAATGCCTCGACCCGGGCGCGAACCTCGACGTTCTGAGGTGAATCCAACTGGCCGATGAATTCCGCCGAGGTCGGCGCGTTCTCGGCTGTCAATTCCAGCACCTGCACCACGGGCGGCGGCGGCGGCGGCGGGGCTTTTTTGCAGCCGGAAAACAGCGCCGTGGCGGTGGGCCAAATCACCACGAACGT
>DAOLDN010000493.1:0-3030 GCA_035327385.1 Verrucomicrobiota bacterium
ACAGTGCGGTGGACGAGGGCGTCCACCGCCGCACGCGAGGCGCGTGCGCTCCCCGTATCCCCTTCCGCCGTCCGACATTCCATGTCAACATGCACAGCCTTTTGATGCGTCTGCCCTGTTTTTGTTGCCGCCAAACCTTTGACAGCCCTGCCCTGCTCCGTATCCTGTGACCGTGCGCACCGTCAAAGTTCCGTTGGGCAACCGCAGTTACACCATCAAGATCGGACCGAATCTCCTCGACCGTCTTGGCGTTGAATGTGCGCGCCTGCGACTGGGCGAGCGTTGCGCCATCATCACCGACACAAACGTCGGCAAGCATTTCGCCAAAACCGCGTTTGAATCGCTCGTCAAAGCCGGTTTCTCGCCGTCTCTGATCGTTGTGCCCGCGGGCGAAACCGCAAAAAGCTTCAAGACCGTCCAATCCTGCTACGATCAGCTTGCCGCGCACCGCTTGGAGCGCAAATCGTTCATCGTCGCGCTGGGTGGCGGCGTCGTTGGCGATCTCGCCGGTTTCGTGGCCGCAACGTATCTGCGGGGCATCGCCTTCGTTCAAGTGCCCACGACGCTGCTCGCCCAAGTGGACAGTTCCGTCGGCGGCAAGGTGGGCGTGAACCTCAAGTCCGGAAAGAATCTCGTCGGCGCATTCCATCAACCCAAACTCGTACTGTGCGACCTCAACACGCTCGCAACGCTGCCGCCACGCGAATTCCGAGCCGGCCTGGCCGAGGTCGTCAAATACGGCATCATCCACGACGCCGCCCTGTTCAAGCGCCTGGAGCGCGACATGCCGCGCTTGCTCCGCAAGGAGACAAAAACATTGTCCGACATCGTCGCCAGTTGCTGCCAGATCAAGGCCGACGTTGTGGGCAAGGACGAAACCGAAAGCGGTCTGCGCCAGATACTGAATTTCGGCCACACCATCGGCCACGCGCTGGAGGCGATTTCGCGTTACGGAAAATTCCTCCACGGCGAGGCCATTTCCATCGGACAGGTGGCTGCGGCGAGATTGTCGCAGACCAAGCTCGGGCTTCCGTCACGCGACGTGGAACGCATCACGCGGTTGCTGGACTCGACGGGACTGCCGGTCTGGACGCGATTTGATCCGGCGAAACGCACGCAACTGTTCGCCGCGATGCGATTGGACAAGAAGGTCAGCAACGGCGAGATCAAGTTCGTGCTGGCCAGACGCATCGGCCACGTCGTCTGGAACCAACGCGTCACCGACGGCGAGATTCAAAGCGTTTTGAATCAATAGAGCGGTTTAATTAAAAGCGCGGCCGATTTGGTTTATGATTTTAACGAACGGAGATCAGGCGCTGGCAGCCGAGCCAGAATTCCACGGCGATCCGCCACGCGGTGGCGGGAAAGTGGTGATTTCCATTCGCCATGCTTCCGGCTATCTGCCCAAAGTGTTGGAGCAGCAACCGGAAAATGGATTGGCGCTGGCGTTGGGTCCAGCGGAGACGTTGCGCCGGGTCATGGAAGACGGCGCAGGCGGTGCGGCCTTTGAGGCAGCGTCGTGAACGGTGATTGAGATCGTGGGTGGTGGCTTCCACCGCCAGTGTGAAGTCCTGGGGCACGATGGGCGCATATTGCCGCCGTTGATCCAGGGCGGATTTGAGGTCTTGGATGCTTTCCTCCATGCTGCTGTTGTAGCGGGGAAAATGGGGAGAATTCTTCAAGGACAGCACGCCGTAAATGGGTCAGAGATGACTAATGGTATATTTATCAGCAGCGGCCACAACGCGAATGGCTGCCAATGGCTGGTTGACAGAAAGGTGTCAGTCCTTTGCTGCGGGGCGCGAAGGTGAGCGCGGCCCGAACAATGCCGTACCCACGCGGATGATGCTCGCGCCTTCCTCGATGGCCACATCGAAATCGCCGCTCATGCCCATGCTCAAATGCGGCAGCGGAGCGCCGAGCGTCTGCTCACATTCCGACTTTAATTCGCGCAAACGCCGGAAGTGCGGGCGTGAATCCTCCGGTTCAGCCGACCACGGCGGCACGGCCATCAGCCCGTGGATTTCAATCCGTGGCAGTTCGTTCAACGCCCGCAATTCGGCCAGCAGCTTCTCAGGTTTGTAACCGAACTTGCTGGCCTCGCCGGCCACATTGATCTCCAGCAGCACGGGCATCGTCTTGGCGGCGGCCTCGGCGCGTTTGTTGATCTCCTGCGCCAGCGCCAGACTGTCCACGCTCTCAATCACCTCGAACAATTCCACGGCGTCGCGGCATTTGTTGGATTGCAGATGACCGATGAAATGCCAGCGCGCCCGGCCCGGACAGTTCGGGATTTTGGCTTTTGCCTCCTGCACTTTGTTTTCACCGAAGCAGGTGATGCCCACATTCAACGCCTCGGCGATGGCATCGGGTGGATGCGTTTTGGTCACCGCCAGCAACGTGACCGAGTTCGGCACGCGGTCGCAACGGTCGCACGCGTCGCGAATCCGTTGTTGAATTGAATTGAGATTGTCAGCCAAACTCACGACGCAATCGTAAATCGTAAATCGCAAATCGTAAATCCCCATGAATTGCTGGCTCGTCAAATCTGAACCCGAATCCTATCCGTGGTCGCAACTGGTCAAGGAAGGCCGGACCGCATGGACCGGCGTCCGCAATTTCGCCGCGCGCAATCATCTCCGGGCGATGCAAGCCGGCGACAGCGCGCTTTTTTATCACAGCGGCGATGGAAAGGAAGTCGTCGCCCTCTGCAAAGTGATGAAAGCGGCGTACCCCGATCCCACTGCGGACGAGGGCGACTGGAGTTGCGTTGACCTCGCGCCGATCAAACCGTTGTCGCGTCCGGTGAGTCTCGCAATAATCAAGTCCGACAAGACGTTGAAGGAGATGGCGTTCGTGAAACAATCGCGCCTGTCCGTGTCGCCCGTGACCCGGTCGCAATTCGACCGAATTCTGGAGCTTTCAGGGACGAGGGTGTGACGGGAAACTCGCGCGACGAACTGCGCAGTCTGTCACTAGCAGCGTGTCGGACTTAGGACGAAAGTTTTTTTGAAAACAGTTTGAACAAGA
>DAOLDN010000494.1:0-3029 GCA_035327385.1 Verrucomicrobiota bacterium
GTGATGGCGCGGCGTTCCTGTTCGGACAATGGATTGTCGCAAGTGCTGCAATCACCCCCGCCGGACAACAGTGAGCAGGCGTGTTGTGGATCATTATTCCGGGCGGACTCGAATTTGTCCTGAATGCGTTTTGCGAGTCCGGCTTCGTCGGCCCGGCCCAGCGTTGCCACGGAGAGAGTGCTGCGGTCGCGGTGGATGGTCACGGCTTCAAGGGTGTTGTCTTCGCGGAAGGCTTCCGCGACGGATCGCGCGAGACAGACGTGATTCCCGTTCGGAGTTGCTGGCTGGCCGTCGTTGGTGGCCGTGACGTTCATATTGATAGATGCTCTAACACGGACGGCTTCGCAAGGCGACGAGAAACCAGCTGGGAATTGGACACCGAGGCCAGACAGGCTGGATGGAATCAAATGAGATCGGAACGGGAAAAGGCGTGAATTCAGCAATGTCGGACGGTGATTGATCTCCTGAAAACCCCTCTTGCGCCGGACCGCCCCAACCCTACGCCCCCAGACGGGCGATCCGGCGCAAGCCCTTCTCAACTTGCATTTGAGCAAGGCAAGTTCACCACACATGCTTAAGTTGTGCTTCTCTCAGATTGGCGAAAACTTAGCGTTTTTTGTCTTCAGTGTTTGCTCTGATGCGTCGCTTTAAGACTATTCCGCGACGCTGGAATTTGAGATGGTTTGCGCGCCGCGAGACGGTTCGCCGGGAATCGGATGCAACACCGGACGAACGTCGCGCCACGCCCTTTATGAGCAAACACAAAATCGGAAGCTGCAATACCGCCAACAAAACCGTCATTGCGTGGGTTGAGGAAATGGCCAGGCTTTGCATGCCTGACAAAACCCACTGGTGCGACGGTTCGGAGTCCGAGAAAAAACATCTGACTGACGAAGCGGTGGAAAAGGGCGTCCTCATTCGCCTGGACCAGAAAAAACTTCCCGGCTGCTACTACCATCGCTCCAATCCCAACGATGTCGCCCGCGTCGAGCAATGCACCTACATCTGCACGGAGACGGAGGACGACGCCGGACCGACCAACAACTGGATGGACCCGAAGGCGATGTACGCCAAGCTCCACGGCATGTGCAAGAGCGCGATGCAGGGACGCACGATGTATGTCGTCCCATACCTCATGGGGCCGCCCGGTTCGCCGATGACAAAGGTGGGCATCGAATTGACCGATTCCATCTACGTGGTGTTGAGCATGCGCATCATGACGCGCATGGGGCAGGTGGCTTACGAGCAGCTCGGTGACAGTGAGGACTTCAATCGCGGCCTGCACTGCATGCTGGACATCAATCCGGACCGCCGTTACATCGCGCATTTTCCGCAGGACAACACCATCATCTCCGTCGGCTCGAACTACGGCGGCAACGTGCTGCTGGGCAAGAAATGTCTCTCATTGCGCATCGGTTCGTTCCTCGGACGCAAGGAAGGCTGGATGGCGGAGCACATGTTGATCCTCGGCGTGGAATCGCCGGAGGGCGAAAAAACGTACGTGGCTGCGGCGTTCCCCAGTGCGTGCGGCAAGACCAATTTCGCGATGATCGTTCCGCCCGCGCAGTTCAAGGGTTGGAAAATCTGGACGATCGGCGATGACATCGCGTGGATGAAGCCCGGCCCGGACGGACGCCTCTACGCGATCAATCCAGAGGCCGGATACTTCGGAGTCGTGCCGGGAACCAATTCCAAGTCCAACGCGAACGCGGTAAAGATGATTTCGCGCGACACGATTTTCACCAACGTCGCCCTCACGCCGGACGGCGATGTGTGGTGGGAGGGCAAGGACGGCCCCGTGCCCAAGGAATGTCTGGACTGGCGCGGCAACAAGTGGACTCCCGCCTCCACCGAAAAGGCGGCGCATCCCAATTCCCGTTTCGCGGCTCCAATGACCAGCAACCCCATGCTGGCGCGCGAGGTCAACGACCCCAACGGCGTGCCCGTCAGCGCCATCATCTTCGGCGGCCGTCGCGGCGACACCATGCCGCTGGTCTATCAGGCGTTCAACTGGATCCACGGAGTCTATGTCGGAGCGACGATGGGTTCGGAGATGACGGCGGCAGCGGTCGGCGGGGCAGGGCAGGTGCGACGCGACCCGATGGCGATGCTGCCGTTCTGCGGCTACAACATGGGCGATTATTTCCGGCACTGGATCACCATGCGAAAAATGATCAAATACCCGCCTCGCATCTTTTACGTGAACTGGTTTCGCAAGGACACCCAGGGCAATTTCCTCTGGCCGGGTTTCGGAGAAAACATGCGCGTGCTCAAATGGATCGTGGACCGTTGCCACGGTCGGGCCGACGCGGACGAAGCGCCGCTGGGCTGGGTGCCAGGACCGCATTGCTTCGACACGAAGGGACTGCACGACTTTTCACGCGACAAACTCGCGCAACTGCAATCCATCAATTACGACGACTGGCGGCGCGAAATCCTGAGTCACGACGAGCTGTTCATCAAACTTTACTCGCATCTGCCGAAGGAACTCATCTTTCAGCGCGAATTGCTCGTGGCTCGACTGTAGCGATCTTGCCCGGATCGGACTGACGCAAACCATCGCGTTTGGCGACCGGCGTCGAAATCAGCGGTTGCACAGGTCTGCAAGGACCTTCTCGATGCCGTCCACCACACGCGCCATCGAGTCGTAATCCAGCTTGTCCGGCGTGTCGGACTCCTCGTGATAATGCTGCGAGCGGAACGTTGCCGTATCTGTCACCATGATTGCGGGATAGCCGGCCTGCCAATACGCCCAATGGTCCGACCAGCCGATGCCCGGCAACACACCGGGCAACGCGCCGCCCTCGGATGGAAATTTCGAGCCCTCGCGAAAAGTTCTGACGGTGCGTCTCACAAGCGCCACGTCTTTCGTGCGACCCACAAACGCGACGAAATCGCCGCGCGACGGATAGAACAACCCCACCGGAAACGGATATCGCTGGCTTCCGGCTTCCGACGAATAACAGCCGAGGCTTTCCAGGCTCAACATCGCCACGATGTTTTCCCCGCGCAGCCTGCTTTCCTTCGCG